>JAWOCH010000212.1:0-3736 GCA_046483865.1 Candidatus Brocadiia bacterium
CGCAACGTGGTGAACCGCCTGATACGTGCGGAGAGGGTCTGGTCCATCCCCGCCTCGCAGGTCGAGGAGGGCGAACTGGCCGACTACGGCCTCGAACCGCCCCGGCGAAAGATCACCATCAGCACGGATGGCGAGCAGGCCGGCCAGACCGTCGTGCGCATCGGCAAGCCCACCGGCGCTGCCGACTCCGCCTACGCCCTGGTCGAGCAAACGGGCGGCGTCTGCGCCATCGCGCAGTCCGCCGCCGAAGCGACCGACGTGTCGCTGACCGAACTGCGCAGCAAACGCCTGGCCGAGCGCATAAGCACCATGGACCTGGAGAAGGTGACCGTTGCGGCCAGCGCGACGGCGGATGGAGAGGGCTTCGAAGTCGAGTGCGCCAGGGCCGGCGAAACGTGGGAGATCGTCCGGCCCTTCCATGATCTGGCGGACGCGGCGGAGCTGCGCGGACTGGCCGAGGAGCTTTACGGCCACCGCATCGAGGAGACGGACTTCGTGGCGGACTCCCCGCTGCAGTTAGCTGCGTATGGCCTGGATGAGCCCGACCTGACCCTCGGGCTGTCTGACGGCGAGCGGACGCAGAACCTGGTATTCGCCCGCCGCACCCAGGGCGAAGCCACGGCGTGCTACGCCATGAACAGGGCCGAGCCATCGGTCATCTCCGTTCCGGAGGAACTGCTGACCGGGCTGCGCAAGGGTCCGGGCGATCTCCGCTCCCGCGAGCTTGTTTCGCTCAAGCCGCCCGACGTGGCCTCGCTTACAGTCGCCGGCCCGGAGCAGGAAGTGGTCGTTCAGAAGCAGGAAGGCTCGTGGCAACTTAAGGGCGAACCGCCCGCTCCGGCCGACCAGGACCTGATGGAGCGTCTGCTGCACGACTTGCGCGACGCGCGGGTGCCGGAGTTCGCCGAGGACGAGCCGCAGGACCTCTCCCGCTACGGCCTGGATGCGGAGCAACGCCGCACCGTGACGCTGCGGGATGCCGATGGCGAGGAACTGGCCCGGGTGGTTCTCGGCGCCGCCGCCGACCAGACGCACGCCTACGCCCTGCGGCCCGGCTACTCGCCGGTGCTGCTGGTCAACAAGGAGCGCTTCTACGAGCCGCTGGCGGCAGGCCGACTCGGGCTGGCAGACCGCACCGTGTTGTCCGAACCCCCCGAGCAGGCCGTCGCGATCTCCCTGCACCTGGAGGGAGGAGATTTCCGCTGCACACGCACTGAAGAGGACGGCTGGCGGCTGGTGCGACCAGTGGAGGGGCCGGCCGACGAGTCTGCCGTGCGACGGATGCTCGGAGCGTTTTCCGACCTGCGTGCAGCGCGATATATAGCTGAAGACGCCGAGGACCTGGCGCGCTACGGCCTGGAGGAACCGCCAAACAGGCTCACAGTGACCTACAGAGCCCCCGGACAGGCCGAGGCGGAATCGCAGCGGAAGCGAACGCTTCTGGTCGGCACGGCGACCGACGCCGACCCCGCCGAACGCTACGCCATGCTCGAGGGCGCCTCCCGGGTGTTCGCGCTGCCGGAGCACAGGACCGACGTGCTGACCCGGCCGCCGGCCTCGAGGACCGTCTGCGCGGCGCCTGCGCTGGTGGCTTTCACCCTGACGGACGCGGCGCAGACCATCCGCTTCGAATACGACGAGGGTCAGGATGCCTGGACGCGCGCTGATGGAGAGCCGCTCTCGGCAGAACTGCGCGAGAAGGTCAGCAGCGCCGCCGCCCTTCTGCGCTCCTTCCAGGCCGTGCGGGTGGCGGACTACGTCAAGCGGGACCAGGCGACGTACGGCTTCGACGCGCCTTACCTGTCCGTCGAACTCGACGAGGAGAAGACGACGGGCAAGCGCGTCGTTATCGGCAAGCCGACCGACGGCGGCCGCTACGCGGCCGGGCCCGCCGTCCCCTGGGTGCTGGAGGTCTCCTCGGAGCAGGCGGACAGGCTGACGTCCCTGCTCCGGGAGCCGGAGTAGCTTGACCTGCCGGCGGCAAGCGCGTATAGAAGCCCTTGCAAGGCCGATTCGGCCGATTCCCCAGCCCGGCAGGCGCGGCGAGACGCCGCGCCAGGTCCGGCGGGGGACGCCGGACCTACCGTTTCCTTAGCGGACTGAGGATTGCCATGGACCGTATACCGATCGCCGTGCAGTTGTACTCGGTGCGCGAGCAGTGCCAGGAGGACCTGCCGGGCACGCTCGAAGCCATCCACGACATGGGCTACGAGGGCGTCGAGTTCGCCGGCTACTACGGCTACAGCGCCGAAGAGCTGCGCCAGATGCTGGACGACCTGGGCCTGGCCGTGGCCGGCACGCACACGGGCCTGTCAACGCTTATGCCGGACGAGCTGGAAGCCACCGTCGAGTTCAACCGCATCCTGGGCAACCGCAACCTGGTCGTGCCCGGCCTGCCCGAGGAGCGCCGGGGCTCGAAGGAAGCGTGGCTGGAGACCGCCGCCCTGTTCGCCGACCTGGCCGAACAGGTCAAGCCGCTGGGCATGCGCGTGGGCTACCACAACCACACCGTCGAGTTCCGAAACCTGGGCCGGGAGAAGGAGAAGCCCTGGGACATCTTTTTCACCGCCACTTCCCCCGAGGTCATCATGCAGGTGGACACCGGCAACGCCATGGCCGGTGGCGGCGAACCAGGCGCGCTGATAAACAACTACCCCGGCCGGGCGAAGACCGTGCACCTGAAGGAGTATCACTCCAAGAACAAGAAGGCCCTCATCGGCGAGGGACAGGTCAACTGGCGCAAGGTCTTCCGCGCCTGCGAAACGGTCGGCGATACCGAATGGTACATCGTGGAGCAGGAGAGCTACGCCTACGAGCCGCTCGAGTGCATCGCCCGCTGCCTGGACGCGCTGGAGGCGATGGGCAAGTGATACGGCCGGTTGACCCTGACGCGGCCACGGCCTATGCTGTGGCCGAGTTAGAGGCATCGGCCGAAGGGACCTCCAGACTGCGGAGTCGAGATGAAACGGACACCCCGAACCGCGTTGTTCGTGGCGGTGGCGCTGCTGACAGTCGCCGCTGGAGTCGTTGCCCGGGAACCCGATCCGGCGCAGGTGGTCCCCGCTGACGCGCTGCTCTACGTGGAGATGACCGGCCCCGAGGTGGCGGAGGCGCTCGGCGCTCTGGCCCTGCCCCCCGTGGCGAAGCTGGCCGTCCCCCGGCTCGAGTCGCGCTTCGGCCACCTGGAGCAGGCGCTGGACATACCGCCCGGTGTCTTCGCCGAGGCGGTCCCCCGGATCCGGGCGGCAGCCCTGGCCATGTTGGGCCGCCAGCCGGTGTTCGTTCTCGGCTTCGGGGATCCGACTGTGGTCGAGCGCATCCTCGCCAAAGGCGCGGAAAACCCCGATGGCACAGTCAGTCTCGGCAAGGCCACTCTCGCCCGGCGTGGACCATTCCTTCTGGTGGCGGACGCGCAGACCGCCGCCTTCGTGGCGCAGGGCGACTTCGCGCCGTTGTCGAACTCGGACCAGTTCAACGGCCTGTTACGCGCCGAAGATGAGGGGCCGGCCTGGGCACGGCTGGCGACAGCGGCCGGCCTGCGGCGCAATAGCGCAGAAGGCGCCGAAGACGGCCTGGTCCGCGCTTATGTGGCCGTGCAACCGCTGCTGGAACTGCTGAAGAGCAACGCGCCCGCCCACGATCTGGCCGAAATCAATACACTGCTGGCGGTCAGCGGCCTGGCCGACGCAGCCACCGCCACCTACAGGGGCACCGACGCAGAGGGCGGCCCTGCGGC
>JAWOCH010000215.1:0-5169 GCA_046483865.1 Candidatus Brocadiia bacterium
TGTAGTTTGCCGGGACATCATACCCACCCTGAGTGATGATCTTACCAGCTATCTTCTCCAGTACAACGGGAGGCGGCAAAGCGAAGGTGTCTGGCACCTCCAGACCCAGCTCTCTGAGTCTTTCCATCGGCGTAGAGCCGCCCATGTCGTGGCCGTAGTGGGGACGGTTCAGGTTGTAGAAGGCCTGCCATCGGAAGGCTCGGTCAAGATATTGGGCGGTGTCTGTGATCTGCAAAAGAAGCGGCATGTAGAACTCCTCGTCGTCGGAGCGGTGGGAGCGTTCGACCCGCCCGTTGTAGCCTTTTCGCCCCTTCGGGTAGCGGCAAAGCTCGGCGCCGCGGGGCCGGAAGTGCCGCCGGTTCAAACGCTCTATCTTGCGCGGGTTGTCCCCGCCAAACTCGTCGCCCCAGTCGGTCTGGATCTGGATGGGGTCGGGTAGTGCGATCGGAAAGCTCCTCAGCCAGTCCAGACACAGAAGCAGAAAGCCGATCCCACAGGTGATGCTCTTGCGCCCGGAGTAGGCCAGAAACCGCAGCCGGCTCTGTGACTCCAGGAAGGTCCACTGGTAGCGGGGAAGCCCGAGGCGCCGAAGGTGGGTGGTGCGCTCTGTGCCCAGGGTCCCTTTGTCGTGGACGTCCTTCATGTCGGCCTGCACGTGGGCAAACGGATCTGCCGTATCCCACATCCAGTGGGCGGGATAGCAGGTCGTGCGCTTCTTTGTCGGCTGGACCAGGTCGTGGCGCTCCAGGATGTGTCGGACCGTCCAGGGGGAGAGCTGATCGCCCTCGGTGCGGGCCAGAAGATCGCTGAGCCGATGCGGGCCGTAACGTGTTTCCTTTCTCAGCTCCACCACCTTCTGCTCGAGGGCGGGGTCGGTCTTGTTAGGCGAGCTTTTGGGCCGGCGGCTTCTGTCGGTCAGGGGCTGGCCGGCCTCCTGGCGCCTGAGCCACTTTCGTACGGTCTTGCGAGTGGTGCCGAACCGACGCGCGGCGGCGCTTATGGAGTGGTCCCGGGCATAGCGGACCATCTGGGCTCTCAGGGTTTCGCGGTGGTTTTCTGCGCGGATCATGGCATAATAGCTTTGTGGGCACATCGGGGCCTCCTGCGGTTGTTGGCCACAGGGACCTTAGCCCTTCGGGGCCGATGTGTCCACTTCTGTTTGGTCATCGTCTGTGGGCCCTCTTCCAGCAGGAGATGGGCCAGCGGCGGGCAGCCCGCTTAGTGCGCGCGCGCCAGCGGCCAACCGGGAAGGGGGCGGCCGAGGCCAGCAGCTTGCGCGCCCGCGCGCGCCCGCCCTCGGGCGGGCGCGACCTGACATTTCCCTCTCCAGCGACACCTCCCCGGGGGTGGGTACCATGTCCTGGCAAAGTAACTCCGGCTGCTTGCAGTTTTCGGCCCGCTTTGCTATGCTCACACAGAGGCGTCGGCCCGGTGCCGGATCGGGCGCACTGCCGCCTGCGCGCATGCCCTCTGAAGCCCTCCCGTGATGCTGGATGAGATCAGAAACTTCTGCATTATCGCGCACATTGACCACGGCAAGTCCACGCTGGCCGACCGGTTCCTGGAGCTGACCCACGCCGTGCCCGAGCGCGAGTTCCATGAGCTGATGCTGGACGACATGGAGCTGGAGCAGGAGCGGGGCATCACCATCAAGGCGAGCTGCGTCACCATGCAGCACGAGCTGGACGGGCGCGCCTACCAGCTCAACCTGATTGATACGCCGGGCCACGTGGACTTCAGCTACGAGGTCAGTCGCAGCCTGAAGGCGTGCGAAGGGGCCATACTGCTGGTGGACGCCAACCAGGGCATAGAGGCCCAGACGGTGGCCAATCTGGACCAGGCCCGCCGCCAGGGGCTCACCATCGTGCCCGCTGTGACCAAGATAGACCTGCCCGACAGTCGCCCCATCGAGACGATGGCCGAGATGGAGCACACCTTCGGCATGGACGCCGATGACATCCTGGCCGTCAGCGGCAAGACGGGCCGGGGCGTGGAAGACCTGCTGGCGGCCGTCATACGGCGCGTCCCCGCGCCCGAGGGCAACCCGGAAGGCCCGTTGCGCGCGCTGGTGTTCGATTCGTTCTACGACGAGTACCAGGGCGTGGTCACGCTCGTGCGCGTGGTGGATGGCAGCGTGCAGACGGGCCAGAAGATGCGCATGATGGGCGCGGGCGAATCCTACGAGGTCAGCCGGCTGGGCATCTTCACGCCCCGTCCCACCCCGCGCGAGAAACTGGAGGCCGGCCAGGTGGGCTACGCCATGGCCGGCATCAAGACGATACGTGATGTGCGTGTGGGCGACACCATCGTCAACGAGCGCGACCCGGCGGAGCAGGCACTGCCCGGCTACCGGGAACCGAAGCCCATGGTCTTCTGCGGCCTGTTCCCCCAGGACAACGACGACCTGCCCACGCTGCGCTCCGCCCTGGAGAAGCTGTCGCTGAACGACTCCTCCTTCGTCTACCAGACGGAGAACTCAGACGCCCTCGGCTTCGGGTTCCGCTGCGGGTTCTTGGGCATGTTGCACATGGAGATCATCAAGGAGCGGCTGGAGCGCGAGAACGGCATAGCCATCATCCAGACCGCCCCCAACGTGACCTACGAGGTGGTGACCGGCGACGGCGAAACTGCCCGCATTGAACGGCCGGCCCAGATGCCGCCGCAGGAGGAGATCGAGCAGATCCGCGAGCCCTGGGTGCGGATGAAGATGATCCTGCCGGCCACCTACATAGGCAACGTCACGAAGCTGGCCGAGCGCCGCCGGGGCCAGCAGGTCAGCACGACTTTCTTCAGTGACCAGCGCGCGATGCTGGTCTACGAACTGCCTCTGGCCGAGGTGGTCTACGACTTCTTCGACCGGCTGAAGTCGCTCACGCGCGGCTACGGGACCATGGACTATGAACTGCTGGGATACCGCCGGAGCGATCTGGTGAAGGTGGACATCCTGGTGAACGGCAGGCCGGTGGACGCGCTGTCGGTCATCTGCCACCGCAGCCAGGCGGAGCGGCGGGGGCGGCACATAGTGGAGCTTCTGCGCCGGCACATTGACAGGCACCTTTTCCCGGTGCCGATCCAGGCAGCCATCGGCAGCCGTGTGGTCGCCCGGGAGACCCTCAGCGCCCTGCGCAAGGACGTGACGGCCAAGTGCTACGGCGGCGACATCACCCGCAAACGCAAACTGCGTGAGAAGCAGAAGGAAGGCAAGAAGCGTATGAAATCCGTCGGCAGCGTGTTCATCCCTCAGGAGGCATTCCTGGCCGTCCTGAAGGAGGAATGACGACGCAGCCGATGGGGATGGAAGGAGACGCCATGTCGGAGGCCAAGCGCCAGGGCTCTCGCGAAGCGGACGCCTTCCGCGCCGGTCCGCCTCGGGAGAGAACCGACGTGAGGGACTACCTCGAGTCCATCGCCATCGCCGTGCTGCTGGTGCTTTGCGTGCGGCAGGTGGTGGTGGAGGCGTTCCGCATCCGCCACGGCAGCATGGCGCCGACCCTGGTGGGCGACCACCAGGAACTGCGTTGCCCGAACTGCGGCTGGACGTTTGCCGTGGGCGCCGACAAGGTGGGTTCGCGCGGACAGGTTGAGTGTCCCAATTGCCGCTACAGGTGGCCCGGCGGGGGGCGGTTCGCGGCGCAGCAGGGGCGGTTGCGCTTTCGCACGCCCGAGTGGCTGTGGAACACCGCCTATACGAGCCGGGGCCAGGTGCTGGAGGGAACCCCGGCCGCCAACCGCGTGCAGCGGGGGCCCGCCCGCGTGTTCGTCAATAAGTTCGTCTACCGTCTGCGCAAGCCCCGCCGATGGGAGGTGACAGTCTTCCTTTTCCCCACGTACGATGCCTACTGCCCCGACTGCGACTGGTCGGGGGAAGTGAACTCTCTGGAAGGGTTGAAATGCCCCGAGTGCGGCAACGAAGACCTGCAGATAGAGGCGCGGAATTACATCAAGCGCATCGTAGGGTTGCCGGGCGAGAGAATCCGGATACGAGGGGGCGATGTCTATGCGGACGGTGCCATTCTCCGCAAGCCGGCCAGTGTGCAGGAGGAGCTGTGGTTCCACGTCTTTGACAGCCGGTTCATGCCTCGCCAGGAGGTCCAGCCCACCTGGGACCTCCGCGGGGCGCGCCCGCTGTGGCGGCGCGATCCGCCCGGCGGAGTGCTGATGCTGGACGCCCTGGGGGCGGACGAGCCTGTGCTGGCCGCATTCGGCCGACCGGTGCGGGATTTCTATCCCTACGATGGCCTCAGCTACGAGAGCAACCTTCACGGGTTCAGCCAGGGGGGCCGCCATGAGTTGGGAGACGTGCGGGTCTGGGCACGCGTGCGGGTGCAGGAGAACGAGCCTGGCGGCGCCGTGGTCCTGTCAGTGTCCGACGCCGGCCACGAACTGACCTACCGCGTTCCGACCGGAGACGGTGCGGCGGAGCTTGCGAACAACGGCCTGGCCGTTCGCCGTGCCGACACGGCGGGCATCTCGCCGGGCAGGTCGCACTGGGTGTGCCTGGAGAACTACGACGATCGAGCCGTCGCACGCCTGGACGGCCGGGAGCTGATGCGCTTCGACTACGAAGGCGCGCCGCCCGGGGCCCGGAGCATCCGCTTCGGCGGGAAGGGGGCGCGGATTCTGTGGGAGAGGGTTGCAATCCAGCGCGATATATATTATCTTAGTGTAAGGCGCGGCGGTGAGGCCGAACCCGTATACTCGCTCGGCGACGAGGAGTATCTCGTGTTGGGCGATAACAGCCCCGCCAGCAGCGACAGCCGGCTCTGGGACGAGCCGGGCATCCCGGAGGACAACTTCATCGGCCGGGCGTTCTTCGTCTTCTGGCCGGTGCATCACATGCAGTGGTTCTCCGGGGGGGCCGTCCGGAAATGAAGTCTTGCGCCACGTGCCCCTGCTGCGGTATGCTTAGGGGTTGAAGGGGGAGCAGACATGCGGTGGAGCAAGGAATACACCTCTCTGACCGAGGGCCAGGTCGAGCAGCTCGAGTCCCGGCTGCGGCGGGTGTTCTGGGGCTCGTTCGGCCTGACGGCGTTCCTGGTCCTGATGATGATCTTCCTGGCTCCCGACTGGGAGGGCCTGCCGGACGCGTTCCGCTTCTCGTTCCCCGCCATCCTCATGTGGTCGCTGATGGTCACCGCCTACGGGTTTTACTCCCAGACCCACGTTGCG
>JAWOCH010000225.1:0-6581 GCA_046483865.1 Candidatus Brocadiia bacterium
TCTCTTGTCATTCTGGCTGAAAAGCTATCATGACATAACGATGCTCTAATCCCTTTTACTTTATTAGCCGCAATAGACATTCCAATACCTGTACCACATATCAAAATTCCGCACTCAAACTCTTTTTCCATTCTGATGTTCATCGGCAGGTTGGGGCCGATCACCCTGGTGCTGAGCGTAGCCCGGATGAAGGAGATGGCCGTCTACCAGTATCCCGAAGAGTGCATCATGGTGGGGTAGGACAGCCGCAGGCGGGCTGCCTTGCAATGCCTGCGGGGGCATGTACAATGACATAGGGCACGTTCGAGACCAGGATTCCACGTTCCATGGCAGAGCCAGACTACTACGACATTCTCGGCGTCAGCGCGGACGCTTCGCAGGACGAGATCCGGAAGGCATACCGCCGGCTGGCCAAGAAGCACCATCCCGACCGCCACGGCGGCAGCAAGGCGGAGGAGGAGAAGTTCAAGCAGATCTCCGACGCCTACAGCGTGCTGGGCGACCCCGAGAAGCGCAAGCAGTACGACCGGCTGCGCCAGGCCGGCATGCGCGGCGGCAGCTTCGAGGGGTTCGAGGGCATGGAGGACATGTTCGGTGGCACCCGCGGGGGCCGCTGGAGCAGTGGTGAGGGCATCCGCTTCGAGGACCTGGGCGGGCTGGGCGACCTGTTCAGCCGCATGTTCGGCGGCGGCCGCCAGCAGACCGAACAGGCCCCGCGACGGCGTGGCCAGGACATCACCAGCTCCATCACCATTCCATTCGAGACGGCCATCGAGGGCGGACAGGTTGAGGTGCGCATCCCGAGGGATGAGCCCTGCCCGGCCTGCAGCGGCACGGGCGCAGCGCCGGGCAGCAGCACCGAGACCTGCCCCAGATGCGGCGGCAGCGGCGAAGTGCTGGCCGGGCAGGGCGGATTCAGCGTGGCGCGCCCCTGCCCCACCTGCTTCGGCCGCGGGCGCATCATCCAACAGCCGTGCAGCCGGTGCCGTGGCAGCGGAACCGTCCAGGACACTTCGCGGGTGGACGTGACCATCCCGAAGGGCATCCAGGACGGCCAGAAGCTGCGCCTGGGCGGACTGGGGCAGCCGGGCGCCGGGGGCGCGCCCCAGGGCGACCTGCTGCTGGAGGTGCACGTGCGCCCCCACCCCCGGTTCGAACGCGAAGGGCGGGACATCCACAGCAAGGTCACCGTGGACATGGTGGACGCCGCGCTGGGCACCGAGGTAGAGGTACAGACCCTGGACGGACCGGTGACCATGAAGGTGCCGGCCGGCATTCAGCCGGGACAGAAGCTGCGTCTGCCGGGCTGCGGCCTGGAGACGTCCGACGGGCGCAAGGGCGACCATTACGTGGAAGTGAGGGTGACCATTCCCCGCGAGCTGAGCGCCGAGCAGAAGGAACTGCTGCAGAAACTGCGCCGGGCGCCGGCCGTCAGCGCCCGGTAGCCCGCGCGGGACAGGCCACTGTCAGAAGCCGATGCACTCAGGGGGTATGAACCAATGATGCGGGCCAGACCGCTGGAGGGTAGTGACTTCTTTCAGGAGTTCCTCAGCGACTTCCACCGCGTGCGCCGCGCCCTGCGCGGCAGCCGACGGAGCGTCTGGCAACCGCCCACAGACGTGTACGAGACCGACGACGAGATCGTGATCAAGATGTCCGTGCCGGGGGTGCAGACCGATGACGTTCGCGTGGTCTGCAACGGGGATGTCGTCACCATAAGCGGCGTGCGCAAGGGGCCTGAACCCAGCCACGTGCGCGCCTACCACCAGATGGAGATGCGCAACGGCTACTTCGAGCGCAGCATTGCCATCCACAAACCGTTCGATCCGGCAGAAGCACACGGGGAGTACAGGGAGGGGTTCCTGTACGTGTTCGTACCAAAGGCGCCCAAGTCTGTCAGGCGGGTCATCTCCATACGTCTGAACGCCTGAGACAGCCCATGCCAACTGACCGGGGGAAGCCCGTGGAACCACAGGACCAAAACCAGAAGCAGGCCGAACAGGAACAGCAACTGACCGCCGAAGCCCCGGTTGAGCCCGCTCCGGCCGCCGGGGAAGATCAGCCGATCGAGCGGGGTGAGCTGCCAGAGGAGCTGGCCGTTCTGCCCCTGGAGGAGAACGTCGCCTTCCCGGGCATGGTCGTGCCTTTGCACGTGACCGACGATGACGACCTGGAGCTGGTCGAGCAGATCATGCTCGGCGAGAAGCAGTTCCTGGGCATCGCCCGGAGGCCCGACGCCGAGGAGGGCTCCCGCCGGCCGGCGGACCTCCACCAGATGGGTGCGGCCTGCGTCGTGCTGCAGATGCTGCGCATCCCGGACGGCTCTATCCGCCTGCTGGCCCAGGGTATGGCGAGGGCGCGAGTCGAGCACTACACCCAGACTGAGCCCCACCTGACCGCCCGTGTCAGCTACCCGACCGAGCAGGAAGAGGAAGACGTCGAGTCGCAGGCGCTGATGCGCAACCTGCGCGAGCAGTTCATGGAGATGGTCTCGAACCTGCCCAACGTAGGCGACGCCGCCCGAGTTGCCGTCGCCAACGTCGAAGAGGCAGGCGCACTGTGCGACCTGGTGGCCTTCCAGCTCAACATAGATATGGAGGAGAAGCAGGACATCCTGGAGACGCTCAACATAAAGGAACGCCTCCAGAAGGCGACCCGCCTGCTGGCCCGCGAGATGGACTTCATGGAGGTGGCCAAGCGCATACAG
Organism: Candidatus Brocadiia bacterium; assembly: GCA_046483865.1. GTDB lineage: Bacteria > Planctomycetota > Brocadiia > SM23-32 > SM23-32 > JAWOCH01. Next base: position 2,708 of record JAWOCH010000225.1, read on the forward strand.
ACCGAGGCCCGCGACGAGATAACCAAGAGCCAGCGCGAGTACTACCTGCGCCAGCAACTGAAAGCCATCCAGGAGGAACTCGGCGAGATCGCCCCCCAGGAGGCCGAAGCCCAGGAGCTGCGCCAGCAGATCGAGGAGAAGGACCTGCCCGAGGAAGCGCGCAAGGAGGCCGAACGCGAACTCGGACGCCTCGAACGCATCAACCCCGCAAGCCCCGAATACACCGTCGCCCGGACCTACCTGGACTGGGTCATTGACCTGCCCTGGAAGGAGAGCACGCCGGACAACCTGGACCTGGACGACGCGCGGCGCATCCTGGACGAGGACCATTACGGGCTGGACGACATAAAGGAACGCGTGCTGGAGTTTCTGGCCGTCCGCCGGCTCAGGGGCGAGATGAGCGGCTCGATCCTGTGCTTCGTCGGCCCGCCGGGCACAGGCAAGACGTCCATCGGCAAGTCCATCGCCCGCGCCCTGGGGCGCAAGTACATCCGCGCCGCCCTCGGCGGCGTGCGCGACGAGGCGGAGATCCGCGGCCACCGTCGCACCTACATCGGCTCCCTGCCGGGGCGCATCATCAACTCCATCCGCAAGGCCGGCTCCAACAACCCCGTCTTCATGCTCGACGAGGTGGACAAGCTGGGCGCCGACTTCCGCGGCGACCCCGCCAGCGCGCTGCTGGAAGTGCTCGACCCGGAGCAGAACTCCACCTACACGGACCACTACCTGGAGGTGCCGTTCGACCTGTCGAAGGTCCTGTTCATCTGCACCGCCAACGTGCTGGACCCCGTGCCGCCGGCCCTGAAGGACCGCGTGGAAGTGCTGGAGTTCCCCGGCTACACGGAGCAGGAGAAGCTCCAGATAGCCACCCGCTACCTGGTGCCCCAGCAGGTGGAGCGCAACGGGCTGACAGAGGAGCAGTTCCAGATCGCCGAGGACGCCCTGCGCACGCTGATCAACCGCTACACCCGCGAGGCGGGCGTGCGCAACCTGGAGCGCCAGATCGCCTCCCTCTGCCGCAAGGTGGCCAAGGAGATCGCCATGGGCAATGCCCCCTCAGAGGAGGTCGAGGAAGACGGGCTGACCGATATGCTCGGCCCGCCGAAGTTCGAGCCCGAGGTCGCCGAGCGCGTGGACGAACCGGGCGTGGCCGCCGGGCTGGCCTGGACCCCCAGCGGCGGGGACATCATCTTCGTCGAAACCACCGTCACCCCGGGCGACGGCAAGCTGACACTGACCGGCATGTTGGGCGACGTGATGAAGGAGAGCGCCCAGGCCGCCCTGACCTACGTGCGCGCCCACGCCGAGCAGTTCGGGCTGGAGAAGGACTGCGGGCGGGACCGTGACTTCCACATCCACGTGCCCGCCGGCGCCATCCCCAAGGACGGCCCCTCCGCCGGCATCACCATGGCCACCGCCCTGGCCAGCCTGTGCAGCGGCCGGCGCGTGCGCCACGACGTGGCCATGACCGGCGAGATCACCCTGCGCGGCAAGGTGCTGCCCGTGGGCGGCATCAAGGAGAAGATCCTGGCCGCCTGTCGCGCCGGCATCTCGACCGTCATCATCCCCGAGCGCAACGAGAAGGACCTGGTGGACGTGCCGGACTACGCCAAGGAACAGCTCGAGTTCGTGACCGTGGACAAGATCGAGGAGGTCTTCTCCGTCGCGCTGGAGCAGTCGGCTAACCACGACGACACGACGAGCACGACGTAAGAAAGGCCGAGGGAAACGACCATGCTACGACGAACCATCGTGGATTTCTCGGACGTTCTGCGTCCATGGGACGGCTTTGGGATCAACTATGTGCAGACTTCCCAGACGCGCGATCCCGTCGCCGATCCGCAGGACTATGGGGGGTTCGACGTGCTGGCCGAGGTGGACCGCCGGAAGGTCATCGAGATGGTCTTCGGCGACGAGGGCCTGAAGCCGGGACTGGTCAAGATGTTCCTGGACCCCTTCCACCAGAACGAACCGCCGCCCGAGGAAGACCTGGACGATCCGCTGATTGACCAGTCGCTCTACCAGCACACCGCCACCACGAACTCGATGCGGCGCTTCGCCCGCGAGGGGCTGGAGATGACGCGTCGTCGGGGAGACGACCTCCAGATCATCACCACCCTCTACGGGCCGCCCGGCTGGATGACGAAGCAGCAGGTCTGGCGCGGCCGCGACCTGGACCCGCGCTACAAGCTGGCCTGTGCGAAGTACATGGTGAGCTGGGCGCAGTACCTGCGCGACGCCGACGGGCTGCCCGTGCGCTACGTCTCGCTTCACAACGAAGGCGAGGACTGGATGCGCTGGGACGAGGAGGGGATCACCGAGAGTGAGGGGCACGACTACAACCTCTACTGGCCGCCCGAGCAGGTCGTCGAATTCCTCCCCCTCGTGCAGGAGGTGCTGGAGGCGAACGGGCTCGACGAGGTCGGCGTGGCCCCCGGCGAGTGCAGCAACTGGCTGCGGTTCGTCGAATGGGGACACGCCCCGGCCATAGCGGACAATCCGGAGGCCGTGGCCAACCTGGGCCTGATCACCTCCCACGGGTTCTACTCGCCGGGCTTCCACCGCTGGGCCGGCGACTATCGCAGCACGGGCATTGACATGCTCCGCCGGCGCCGGCCGGAGCTGCACGCGTGGGTCACCTCGACCAGTTGGTCGGACATGGACGTGGGCTTCCTGGCGGAGCTGCGCGACAGCGTCTACGTGGGCAAGATCAACGGGCTCATCCCGTGGGCCTGCATCCAGCGCCACGACCTGTGGAAGGGCGGCGACCCGAACCCGGGGACGGCCTTCCTGGTCACCGACGAGGGCGAGCTGAAGGTCCAGCCCGGCTACTGGTGGTACAAGCAGCTCTGCCGCACCGGCCAGCCGGGCACCGGCGTCGCCCGCGTGGTCAGCAACGACACGCAGGTCATGCTGGCCGCGTTCGCCGACAACGGCAGCGGCCACGGCGACGCGGCGGTCGCCCTGAACACGTCCGGGGAGCCGAAGGCCGTCGAGCTGGAGCTGCGGGGGACGAAGGCGGCCGCTTTCGAAGCGTTCCGCACCGGCGGTGAGGACAGGTTTGCGTCGCAGGGGGAGATGCCGCTCCAGGACGGGAGCATCTCCTGCACGCTCCCGCCCCGCTCCGCGACCAGCTTCTTCGCCCTGTAGCGGGCGGCTCTGCGCACCAGAGACCGACTTTGGAGGGACGCGCTCTGTCGCGTCCGCATCTTGTCGCGCGGGGACTCCCCACCTACCCACCGCTTCGGGGCCGCCCGGCAGAGGACCGTTCAGCTTGACAGTGCGGGGGCGCGTGCGTAGACTGAATGTCGGTGCGCCCATAGCTCAATTGGACAGAGCGACGGTCTACGGAACCGTAGGTTGGGGGTTCGAATCCTCCTGGGCGTACCAGTCCCGCCTCTGCCGAGCGGAACCCCTTTTCGTGCAGCTCAGCCGGCACTCGGCCCTGACGGGCCGATGGTTGGGGGTTGGGTCGGTCGCTGTGCTCCCTCCCCGACTCGCCACGGACACTGCCCGGTACCGTGACGCTTCCCGGTAGGTCATTGACCCGGCCCGCGCCACTTCAGGCCTCCGGGGCGAGTGCGAATCCCTCCGGGGCGTACCAGTCCCGCCTTCGGCGGGACAGAGCAGGTGAGCCGTTGAGCAAGAGAGCAGTAGAGAACGCCAGACCGTCTCAGCCCGTCGCAGCCCGCTTCTGAGTCGGACAGCCCGCTCACCTGCGGTCCCCTGCTCCCCTGATCAACTGCTCAAGGCTGATCTGCCTCCAACGGGACAGGGCCGTTTCGGGGAGCTCATGCTCCCGGTCAATGGGATACGGTTCGGCCCTGACGGGCCGATGGTTGGGGGTTGGGTCGGTCGCTGTGCTCCCTCCCCG
>JAWOCH010000306.1:0-6132 GCA_046483865.1 Candidatus Brocadiia bacterium
ACCGCGCCGAACTTGAACGCCACACCGACCAGCGTGAAGATCAGCCCGAAGACCAGCAGCAGCTCACCGTCGGCCGCGGACTCCGCGATCGCCCCCAGGTCCAGGCTGCCCGTCGACCCGTAGACCATGGACATGCCGTACAGCAGCATGCCCGAGGCCAGGGCCCCCAGGACGAAATACTTCATGGCCGCTTCCGAGGCGATCGGCGAACCGCGCCGCATGGCGGCCAGGGCGTAGAGCGACAGCGACATGAGTTCGACGCCGAGATACAGCACCAGGAGGCTGTGCGCCGAGATCGTGACCATCATGCCCAGGGTGGCGAAGAGCCCCAGCAGATAGAACTCACCCTGGAGCATGCCGCGCTGGCGCAGATATTCCCGCGAGTAGGCGAAGCCCACGAAGGTCAGCAGCAGCACCGTGACCTTGAGCACCACCGCCATGGCGTCGGCAATGTAATGCCCGGAGAAGGTCAGCGCTTCGCCCCCCCACTGGCTCTGCACCGTGATCGCCGCTGTACTCAGCAGCCCAAGCTGCGCCAGCCAGTACGCGGGCCTGTGGGCACTGTCGCGACTGAACAGGTCCGCTACCAGGACAACGCACAGCACACCGAACAGCCACATCTCCGGCAGCGCCGTGAGCAGGTCGGGGATCTCGAAAGTGTCCGTCATAGTGTTCCTCAGAGCTCAGAACCCGGCGGCGTCAGGCGCCGCCGCCAGAGGCATTCGGTTGTCTCACAGCCCGGCGTTGACGATATCCAGCAGGTGCGCCAGCGACGGCTCCATGACGGCAATCAGTGGTGCCGGCCACAGGCCCAGCCACAGCACCGCCGCGGCCAGCAGACCCAGGACCAGGCGTTCCCGTCCGTCGATGTCGGTGAGCGCGGCCACCTCGTCGTTGGCCACGGGCCCGTACACCACGCGCTTGATCATCCAGAGCGTATAGGCCGCCCCCAGGATCAGCGTCAGCCCCGCCAGGAAGGCGTACCAGAAGTTCGCCTGGAAGGCGCCCAGAATGACCATGAACTCGCCCACGAACCCGGAGGTCCCGGGCAGGCCGGCGTTGGCCATGGCGAAGAGCACGAACAAACCGGCGAACACCGGCATGCGGTGGGCGACACCGCCGTAGGCGCTGATCAGGCGCGTGTGCATGCGGTCGTAGAGCACGCCCACACACAGGAACATGGCACCGGAGACGAAGCCGTGGGAGACCATCTGCACCATGGCGCCCTCGAGCGCCAGCAGGGCGCCGGCCTCGCCGCTGGGACCGTCACCGGCCACTGCCTGGAAGATGACGAAAAAGCCCAGGGTCACGAAGCCCATGTGCGCAATGGAGGAATAGGCCACCAGCTTCTTGAGGTCGTGCTGCATCATGGCCACCAGGCCGATATAGACCACGGCCACCAGGGACAGCGCGATCATCAGCCAGTCCAGCGCCAGGCTGCCCTCCGGGACGATGGGCAGGGCAAAGCGCACGAAGCCATAGCCACCGAGCTTGAGCATGATTGCGGCCAGGATCACGGAACCGCCGGTGGGCGCCTGGACGTGGGCGTCGGGCAGCCAGGTGTGAACCGGCCACATGGGGACCTTGATGGCGAATGCCAGCAAGAAGGCCACGAACAGCCACATCTGGGTGCTGCGCGGCAGATCCAGGCCGTACATCTCCAGGATGCCGAAGCTGCCGGCCTGGAGACTCAGATAGATAACCGCCACCAGCATGAGCACTGAGCCCACGAAGGTGTAGAGGAAGAACTTGAGCGTGGCGTAGATGCGCTCGGCGCCGCCCCAGATGCCGATGATCAGGAACATCGGCACCAGGATCGCCTCCCAGAAGACGTAGAACAGGATGGCGTCCAGGGCGGCGAAGACGCCCACCATGATGCCTTCCATGATCAGGAAGCAGGCGAAGTACATCGCCGGACGGTAGGTAATGCGATGGCCGGCCGCGATCACAACCAGCAGCGTGGCAAACGTACTGAGCACCACCAGCGGCATGGAGATGCCATCCACGCCCAGGTGGTAGTTGACCCCCAGCGCCTCGACCCAGGCGGTCTTCTCCACGAACTGCATCGCCGGCGTGCCCGCCTCGAAGCCGGTAATCAGACCAAGGCTGAGAACAAAGGTCAGGCCACTGGCGAGCAGCGCCACCAGCCGCGCGCGCTCGGCCTTGTCGTCGCCCAGCAGGAAAATCAGGCCGCCCGCGATGATGGGCAGCCAGATCAGCACACTCAGCAAGGGCCAGGACGATTCCAACATCCGTTCATTCCTTCCCAGTTCAAACGGGTTTGCGCGCCGGCGCCGGCGGCTGGCACCCCTTTAGTCGTTGTCGATCAGCGCAGCGCGAAGATGAACCACGTGAGCAGCACCAGCAGACCGATGATCATCACGAAGGCGTAATGGAACAGGTAGCCGGTTTGGCCGTGGCGCAGGACTGCGCCGATGCGGCCCAGGCTGCGGGCAGTGCCATTGACCAGCAGGCCGTCGATGAGCCGCACATCGCCGAAGCGCCAGAGGACATCACCCAGCCCCCGCCCCCCGGCGGCGAAGCCGTTGATATAGAGCTCATCGAAGCCGTACTTGCGCTCAAGCACCCGGTACGGCAGCGACAGCGTCTGCTGGATCCGCCCGGGCATGTCGGGCCTGAGGATATAGCAATACCAGGCCACGGCGACACCGGCGGCCACCAGGTAGAGCGTTGGCGTGGCAGCGGCGTGCAGCGTAAACGCCCAGACGCCGTGGAAGCCGACCTTCTCCAGCACGTCGTTGGTATCGAGCACCATGATGCTGGCGCCGAACCAGTCCCCGAAGACCATGGGCCCGACGGTGATCGCACCGATCACCACCGAGGGTACCGCCAACAGCACCAGCGGCACGGTCACCACCCAGGGGCTCTCGTGGACATGCGCCCGGGTGTGTTCATCCATGCGCTCGTGCCCGTGGAAGACCAGGAACAGCAGGCGGAAACTGTAGAGCGCGGTGACAAAAACGCCGAGAAGCACACACCAGTACGCAAAGGTGGCACCGGCGCGGTCGGAATAATGCACCGCCTCGATAATGGCGTCCTTGGAGTAGAAGCCGGACAGGCCCGGGAAACCGATGAGCGCCAGGGTGCCGATGACCATGCACACGTAGGTCACTGGCATGTACTTACGCAGGCCGCCCATCTCGCGCATGTCCTGCTTGTGGTGCAGGGCGATAATGACCGAGCCCGCGCCCAGGAACAGCAGCGCCTTGAAAAAGGCGTGCGTCATCAGGTGAAAGACGCCGGCGGCATAGGCGGAAGCCCCCAGGGCCACCACCATGTAGCCGAGCTGGGAGAGCGTGGAGTAGGCCACCACGCGCTTGATGTCCTGCTGCACCAGGCCCACAAGGCCCATGAACAACGCGGTGATGGCGCCGATGACCAACACGAACGACAGTGCCGCCTCGGACTGCTCGAAGATCGGCGACATGCGCGCAACCATGAAGATCCCGGCGGTGACCATGGTCGCGGCGTGGATCAGGGCCGAGATGGGCGTCGGGCCCTCCATGGAATCCGGCAACCAGACGTGCAGCGGCACCTGTGCCGACTTGCCCATGGCGCCGATGAAAAGAAGCACCGCCGCCACGGTGGTCACCTGCCACTGGACATCGCCGAAAACGGCCATGGTCTGATCCGGGCGCACGGCGACCGCATTGAAAACATCGCCGTAATGCAGGCTGCCGAAGTACATGAACAGCGCCGCAATACCGAGCAGGAAACCGAAGTCGCCCACGCGGTTCACCAGGAAGGCCTTGAGGTTGGCGAACACGGCCGTGGACCGGTTCATCCAGAACCCGATGAGCAGATAGGACACCAGGCCCACCGCTTCCCAGGCGAAGAACAACTGCAGGAAGTTGTTCGCCATGACCAGCATGAGCATGGCGAAGGTGAACAGGCTGATGTAGGAGAAGAACCGCTGGTAGGCGCAGGCCCGCAGGCGGCTGTCTTCCGGCCAGTTGTGGTCCTCGTCGGCCATGTAGCCGATGGTGTAGATGTGCACCATCAGTGACACGAACGTCACCACCGCCATCATCATGGCGGTGAGCTCATCCACCAGGAAGCCCACCTGGAAAGCGACATCCCCGGCCATCATCCAGTTGTACACCGTACCGTCGAACGGCGTCCGCGAGCCCCAGACAAAGCCGCCGAGCACGTACAACGACAACGCCGTGGAGATCCCCACCAGGGTGATGGTCACGCGGTGGGCGTTGACGCGCCCGAGCTGACGGCCGAACAGCCCGGCGGTGATGGCGCCGGCCAGGGGTGCGAGCACGATGGCGAGGTAGAGAATCTCCATGGGTCAGCCCTTCATGTGGTCGAGGTCGGCCACGTTGATGGAATCGCTGCTGCGGAACAGCGTCACCAGGATCGCCAGCCCGATGGCGGATTCGGCCGCCGCCACCGTCAGGATGAAGAACACGAACACCTGCCCCGCGACGTCGCCCATGAACGTGGAGAAGGCGATGAAGTTGAAATTCACCGCCAGCAGGATGAGTTCGATGGACATCAGCAGCACAATGGCGTTTTTCCGGTTCAGGAAAATACCGGCCGTGCCCAGGGAGAACAGAATCGCCCCCAGGACGAGGAAATGCGACAGCTCGATCATTGGTTCACCTGTCCGGGTTGTCGTTGTCGTCTCGCCCGGCCTCGGACTCGCCCGGGAACCGCGCCATGCGCAGCCGGTCTTCCTTGCGCACCCGCACCTGCTCGGCCACGTCCTGGTGCTTAACCCCCTCGCGGCGTCGCAGCGTGAGCATGATGGAGGCAATAATCGCCAGCAGCAGAATCACCGCCGCCAGCTCGAACGGGTACACGTAGATCGTGTAGAGAACGCCCCCGAGAATCGTCGTGTTCCCCGTGACCTCCGGATCCGGAATCGGGATCGAGGCCTCCGGTAGCGTCTCCGGTCCAACGGCACCGCTACCCACAACCAGGACCATCTGCACCACGATCAGCAACGACACCGGCACTCCGATGGACAGGTGCCGGATGAAGCCCTCGCGGAGCTGGGCCAGATTGATGTCCAGCATCATTACCACGAACAGGAACAGCACCATGACCGCGCCCACGTAGACGAGGACCAGGACAATGCCCAGGAACTCGGCCCCGGCGATGATCCACAGCGCGGCGCTATTGAAAAACGCCAGCACCAGGAACAACGCCGCGTGCACCGGGTTGCGCGCGGTAATCACCATGGTGGCCGCGAAGATCAGGATCGCGGCGAAGAGATAGAAAAAGAACTGTTCGATCACGCGTTATGGCTCCCTGGAGTCCGAATCCGTGCCCGCGGCTAGCGGAACGGGGCGTCCATCGCCCGGTCCCGGGCGATCTGGTCCTCGTACTTGTCACCGATGGCCAGGAGCTGGTCCTTGGTGATGATGTTCTCGCCCCGGTTCTCCATGTGGTATTCGAAAATGCGTGTCTCGACGATGGAGTCAACCGGGCAGGATTCCTCGCAGAACCCACAGTAGATGCACTTGAACAGATCGATGTCGTAGCGCGTGGTCCGGCGCGTGCCGTCCTCGCGCTCCTCGGAGTCGATGGTGATGGCCAGCGCCGGGCACACCGCCTCGCACAGCTTGCAGGCGATGCAGCGCTCCTCGCCGTTGGGATAGCGCCGCAACGCGTGCAGGCCACGGAAGCGCGGCGACTGTGGTGCCTTCTCCTCCGGATACTGGATAGTCACCTTGCGGGCGAACAGGTTGCGCCCGGTGAGCTTGAGGCCCAGCAGCAGCTCCCAGAGCAGGAATGTGCGGAAGAAATCGCGTACGGACGTCATTGCAACACCCAATCAGTCGAACCAGGGTCCGAATCCGGTGATAATCATCAGGGCCAGCACGAACAGCCAGACCACCGTCACCGGAATGAGTACCTTCCAGCCCAGCCGCATGATCTGATCATAGCGGTAGCGCGGGAAGGTGGCACGGAACGCCAGGTACAGGTACAGGAAGATGCCGATCTTGAGGACGAACCAGACCAGGCCCGGCACCCCGGCGAATAGCGGCCCCAGCAACGGGATCCCCTCGAACGGCGACAGCCAGCCCCCGAGGAACAGGGTAACGGCCAGGCCCGAGATCAGGATCATGTTGGCGTATTCCGCCAGGAAGAACACGG
>JAWOCH010000340.1:0-11220 GCA_046483865.1 Candidatus Brocadiia bacterium
GCTCTTGGACCATGTAGCACGGCCGCCCCCGGCCGTGGCCGTTCGGTGCCTCTGCACACCGGCGGAAAATTGATGTAGCACGGCCGCCCTCGGCCGTGATCCGTCTTCTGCCCCCAGCCGAGGGCGGCTGGGCTACACACTGTGCGGGTTCTGGGCCGGGGGAACGTGCGCTGCTGACGACTTTTGAATGACCCTGACCAGCTTCCCCAGGGCTTGCGTGGGCAGACGACGCCGCGCGGCGCCCTGGGCTACGACTGAGTCGGCCCAGTCGGGCCTCAAAGACATCAACCGCGCCGCAACACTGATGACACGCGCTAAACAGTACTCCGCGCGTCCGCACCCGCCGTTTCGGGAAGAAACGTCCTTGACAGGGCCATGGGGAAGCGGTATGGTAACGTTACGGTTGGTAACGTTACCGAGCGGGACGATGGATAGCCCCGATTCACACCGCTACTACGAGCTGAAGATCCTCGAGCACGTCGAGGACCGGCCCGACCTGCCCCGGCGCGTGGCGGCCAGCAAGCTGGGGGTCAGCGTGAAGCTGGCCCACAAGCTGCTGACGGGGCTGGTGGAGCGCGGGCTGCTGCACGTGAAGAAGGAGAACGCCCGCCGGTGGCTCTACTTTCTGACCCCCAGTGGCGTGGCCGAGAAGGCGCGCCTGACCCGCGAGTTCATCGAGTTCAGCCTGGAGTTCTACCGCGAGGCGCGGCGGCGTTCGGCCCGCGTTTGCCGGAACCTGGCGGAGGCGGGCGTCGAGCGCATCGCCTTCCTGGGCCTCGGCGAGCTGGCGGAGATCACCTACCTGGGCGTGCAGGAGTGGGGCCTGGAGCTGGCGGAGGTGTTCGACCACGAGCAGGCGGGCAGAGAGTTCTTCGGCTGCACGGTGCAGCCGCTCTCCGACGTGCCCGACGCGGAGGCGGAGCGCATCATCGTCACCGCCGCGCACCCGGAGCACCCGATGAGGGCGGACTTCCTGCCGGAGGACGTCGAGGCGGACGAGCGGATGGTGTGGATCTTCGGGGATGGAACCACAGATTAACGCAGATGAACGCAGATAAGTATAAACAGACAACAGGGCTGGATTCGCCTTTCCTGAGCAGCGCTCGGAGACGCAGAGCCGACATGCAACGCACTGCGGACGAAAGCCGGTTCTGCCATCATCTGCGTTTATCTGCGTTCATCTGCGGTTATCGTCTTGGTGGAGCGGCCGGCCCCCCACGGGGTAGGCGCGGCGTCCTCGCCGCGCCCGGTCCGGCGAGACGCCGGACCTACCGGTGGAGAGGGGCGGCTACGCCCGATTGACACTGAGGAGGCAACTGTGAGAGTACCCCCGCTGGATCTGCCGGCGCAGTACGCCGGCCTGAAGGAGGAGATTGACCGGGCCATCGAGCGCGCGTGCGAGAACGCGTGGTTCAAGCTGGGTCCGGAGGTGGAGCGGTTCGAGCGTGACTGGGCCGAGCGCTGCGGCGCGGAGCACTGCGTGGCGGTCAACTCCGGCACGTCCGCCCTGCACCTGGCCCTGGAGGCCGTCGGCGTGGGCGAAGGCGACGAGGTCATCACCAGCCCGCTGAGTTTCTTCGCCACCGCCGAGGCCATCCTCTACACAGGCGCCCGCCCTGTGTTCGCCGACATCGAGCCGGAGACGTTCAACCTGGACCCGGACGCATTGGAGCCGCTGGTCACCGATGCCACCCGCGCGGTCATGCCCGTGCACCTGTTCGGCCACCCGGCGGACATGGATCCGATCCTGCGCATCGCGGAGGAGCACGGTCTGGCGGTGGTCGAGGACGCCGCCCAGGCGCACGGCGCGCTCTACAGGGGACGCCCCGTCGGCGCCATCGGGCACGCGGGGGCGTTCAGCTTCTACGTGACGAAGAACCTGGGTGCCTTCGGGGAGGGCGGCGCGGTGGTCACCGACGACGCCGACCTGGCTGAGACCATGCGCCTGCTGCGCAACCACGGCCAGTCCGGCGGCTACTTCCACAGCATGGTCGGCTACAACTACCGCATGGCCGGCCTGCAAGGCGCCGTGCTGAACGTGAAGTTGCCCCACCTGGAGGAGTGGAACGCCCGCCGGCGCGAGATCGCCGAACGCTACTCCGACGCCCTGGCCGACACGCCGCTGACGCTGCCGACTGAAGCCGACTACGCACGCAGCTCATGGCACCTCTACGTCGTGCGCTGCCCGGACAGGGACGCGCTGAAGGAGCATCTCCAGGAGGCCGGCATCTCGGCGGGCATCCACTACCCCGTGCCTCTGCCGGACCTGGCGGCGCTGTCGGGCCGCGAGCTGCGGGAGACGCCCATCCCCCAGACGCGGCGGGCCTGCGCCGAGGTGCTCACGCTGCCTCTCTTCCCCGAGATGACCGACGCGCAGCAGGACTACGTGCTTGAGAAGGTCACGGACTTCTTCGACTGAGGCCTGGGATGGCCACTCAACAGGACAAGCGGGGCGAGCGGATAACCGTACGGCGGCCGAACCAGCGCCACGAGCTGGGCTGGTTCCGCACGTGGGCGGTGATGGTCAACAACGTGGTCGAGTCCCGCGACCTGATCTGGCAGTTGTTCAAGCGGGACTTCCTGGCCCAGTACAAGAAGTCCTTCATCGGTTTCACGTGGATCTTCTTCGCTCCGGTCATGGGCATCGTGTCGTGGCTGTTCCTGAAGGAGGCGCAGGTGCTGAAGCCGGGCGACGTGGGTGCGCCGTTCCCCCTCTACGTGCTGCTGGGCAGCTCGCTATGGGGCCTGTTCATGGGCTTCTACCACGGCTCGCGGGACACCCTCAGCTCCGGCAAGCAGCTCGTGATGAAGGTCAACTACCCCCACGAGGCCCTGCTGTTCAAGCAGGCCGCCCAGCGGGTGGCTCAGTTCAGCCTGACCTTCTGCGTGCTGATGGTGGCGATGCTCGCCTACCGCCAGCCGCTGCACTGGCAGATACTGGTGCTGCCGCTGGCGCTGCTGCCGATGTTTCTGTTCGCCTCCGCCATCGGTTTGGTGCTTTCGATGACCTCTATCGTGGCGGTGGACTTCACCCGCGTCTTCAACCGCGGCATGTCGTTCCTGATGTACCTCACGCCGGTCATCTACGCCCCGAACGCCATCGAGGTGGAGAACCCGACACTGCGCTCGGTGGTGGCCCACGTGCTGAAGATCAACCCGCTGACCTACCTGGTGGGCTGCCCGCGGAACCTGCTGCTGCACGGCACGCTGAACGACCCGACGGGGTTCTACGAACCGTGGAGTTTCTTCATCTGGAGCGCCGGCGCGCTGGTGCTTTTCCTCATCTCGTGGCGGCTGTTCTTCGTCAGCGAGCACATGATAGTGGAGAGAATGCTCTGACGGCGTACTGGTTGCCGGGTTTATGGGTTGCTGAGTTGGTAAGGAACATGGGCACTCTCAGGACATTCGAGGACCTGGCCTGCTACCGTGCGGCGCGGGAGTTCCGGAATCTCGCCCGGGATTTGTGCCGCACGTTGCCCGCGCGTTCTGGGTCGGGGTTGCAGCGGGTGGGCAGCGACATTCCCAGACCGGTAGGCGCGGCGTCCTCGCCGCGCCAGGTCCGGCGGGGACGCCGGACCTACCAGGCGTCTACATGTGGCGGCAGAGTGCCACTGAGCCTGGAGAGGACCTGGAAGATCCTGAACGGCTACATCGCCTACTCAAAGGAGTGCGCCGCAGACGGCGTCCCGGAGTCAGAGACCTGAAGGAAACGCAAGAGCCTGTGCAAAGAACAACCCAACAACTCAACAACCCGGCAACTGACCGGCGCGGCACAGCCGAGCTGGATGACGACGTCGTCCTGTCGGTGCGCAACGTGTCGAAGAAGTTCTGCAAGACACTGCGCCGCAGCATGGCCTACGGCATCATGGACATGTCGAAGAACCTGGTTGGCATCCCGCCGGACTCCAGCCGCCTGCGCAAAGGCGAGTTCTGGGCGCTGCGGGACGTCAGCTTCGAGCTGCGGCGGGGCGACACGCTGGGCCTGATCGGGCTGAACGGTTCGGGCAAGACGACGCTTTTGCGGTTGGTCGCCGGCATCTTCCCGCCGGACAAGGGTCAGATAGCCATCCGGGGCCGCGTCGGCGCGCTCATCGCCCTGGGTGCCGGCTTCCACCCCCACATGACCGGCCGGGAGAACATCTACCTGAACGGCTCGATCCTGGGCCTGAGCCGCCGCCAGATAGACCGGCAGTTCGACGACATCGTCGAGTTCAGCGAGCTGGAGGACTTCGTAGACACCCCCGTCAGCGCGTATTCCAGCGGCATGAAGGTCCGGCTCGGCTTCAGCATCGCCATCCACATCAACCCGGACCTCCTGCTCATAGACGAGGTCCTGGCGGTGGGCGACGCCGCATTCAGGCGCAAGTGCCAGGAACGCCTCACCGAGCTGCTCGGCAGCGGGGTGACGTTCATCTTCGTCTCTCATCACATGCAGGCTGTGCGGGCCATAACGGATCAGGCCATGCTGCTGGATAAGGGGCGGGTGATCGCATTTGGCGACACCGCCGATGTGGTCGCCGAATACGACCTGCGCAACCGCCCGGAGCTTCAGGAGATCCCAACCGGTGCAGCGCAGGCCGGCCCGGGCGAGTTGCGCCTGGTCAAGAGGCATCACGACTACGAGAAGGGCGACATCCGCGTGGACTCCGTGTGGCTCGAGGACGATCAAGGCAGGCGGCGGAGCGAGTTCGGTGCAGGGGAAGCCTGCGACGTGTGCGTTCGCTTCCGGGCCGAACCGGGAACGCCCCTGGACGCCGTGGTGGTGCAGGCTTACTTCAAGAACGAATACGACGTCGTATGCAATGGAACGGAGTTCTTCTGCAGCGAGTCGGAGTCCGGCAGGACGCTGCCGGGGGAGGGCATCCTGCGGGTGCGGTTCGCCCCGCTGGCGCTTGCAACCGGCACCTACAGGCTCTGCCTCCATTTCCATGAGCCCAGCTACCTGTCGCCATACTCGACGGGCGAATACGGCTACTTCTCCGCAAAGGGGCCGTTTGCGACGAAGACCCCCGGAGTGAATACCCCCGTCTGCTACGGCCCGTGCGAGTGGTCCCTGGAGAGTGCCGACCTCGGAGGAGCCCACTCGTGATGAAGCTGCTCAAACAACTGGTCCGCCGTCGGCTGCGGCGGTTCCTGGGGCTGGACGAGTTCGAGCATCTCGATCGGGCGGTCATTGATCTGGCCGACGTCGGGCAGCTGAGGCGGGCCTTCGGCTGGACCGAGCAGGGCGTCGTAGATGATCCGTGGTTCCGGCAGTACCGTTTCCTCACCGACATCAACGATCGCCCGATGCGCGACGCGGAGGTCCTGGCGACGGTGGTGCGCAACGCCGAGCCCGGCACCTGCCTGGAGATCGGCACCGCGGCCGGCCACGGCACGGCACTCATTGCACAGAACGCGCCCGAGGCGACCGTTCATACCGTGAACATCCCGCCCGAGGAGTTCGACGCGGGCGGAGAGCTGACCACCGTCAAGATGAGCAGGGACGAGATCGGCGCCTACTACCGTGAGCAGGGCCTGAGCAACATCCGTCAGATATACGCGAACACCGCTGACTGGGCGCCGGATTTCGGTCCGATAGACGTGGCCTTCATAGACGGCTGCCACGACGCGGACTTCGTCTACAACGACACGCGCAAGGTGCTCGAACGCTGCGGTCCCGGCAGCTTCATCCTGTGGCACGACTTCGCGCCGGACCTGGTGCGCAGGTACGACTGGGTCCATTCCGTCTGCACCGGGGTGGAGCGCCTCTTCCGAGATGGCTTGCTCGACGGCCGCGTGCTGCACGTTAGAGATTCCTGGGTAGGCGTGCACAGGATTCCAGAGGAGCACTGAAGGGAGATCGCGCTTCGACCATGAGAATCGTTTTGGCCCATACAGCAGCTTCGGCGGACCGACGTAGCTGGTACGAGGAGATCGCCGGGGCCGCGGGCGAAGATCTCGACGTGCGTCCGTTCTGCGTCACCCTCGACCCGCCGGGCCCGCGCCTGAACTGGCCGGAGCTGGACCGGCTGTGGCGCGATCGGGACCGAAGGCTGATGCGAATGTACCGCGCCCTGCGCAAGTCGGCGGACGATGCGGACGTGCTGCTGGTCTACAACGGAGCCAACGTGCACCCGGGCCTGCTGGAGTGCCTGCCGACATACAACGTGTACTGCTGCTTTGACGATCCGGAGAGCAGCCACCTGCTGAGCGCCCCGGTTGCCGCCGCCTTCGACGCCGCGTTCTACGGCAACATAGCGAGCCGGTTCCAGTACGAACACTGGGGCTGCGAGCGACTGGCGCACCTGCCGGTGTTCACGGCACCGAGCGACGTGCCGCCCCCCGGCGAGGAGCAGGCGCTGCTGGAGCGGCGCCGCGACGTGGACATGGTATTCGTGGGGGAGAAGAACCGCAGGCGGGAGGGACGGCTGGAGGCGCTTGCCGAGGCCTTCCCTCAGGCACGCTGCTACGGCCGCGGCTGGCCAGAAGGCCGCGTAGGCGAGGAGCGGCTGCGCGAACTGTACCGCCGGGCGCGAATCGGCTGGAACGTGCACAACTCCACCGGCCCTATCAACCGCCGCCTCTTTGCGCTGGCCGCCTTCGGCGTGCTGCCCATCTGCGATAACAGGACCGGGCTCGGCCAGCTCTTTCGGCTCGGAGAGGAGGCAGTGGGTTTCGACACCATACCCGAAGCAGTCGAGCTTACCCGCTACTACCTGCACAACGAGGATGAGCGTCAACGAATAGCGCGAAATGCCTACCGCCGCTTCTGGCAGGACTACCACGTCGAAGCGCTCTGGGCGCGCATCCGCCGTCAACTTGAGAGGTGGATGGCCGAGGAAGATCGGTCCGGATCCGACCATCCCCCGAAGCTCCTGCCTCAGCGGGGGCCCAAGCAGGCGGTGAAGTCGCTGTTGTGTCCGCACTACCGGCGGGCGCGGCGGATGCTGGGGCGGATACGGAGTGTTCTCCGCGCGCCCGGTGCCAGACCCTCGGCCGGCTCTGCTGTGCAGCGCCCCTGGCGCGATGTTGACGAGAGGCACTACCTGGGGCAGAGGGTCGAGCCCTACAGCGAGGGCGGGGAGATGCCCGGCGTCAACATGGCCCGCCAGAGGCTGGCCGAGGGGTTGCCGCTGGACTGGCCGAATATGCTTGCCCAGAACTGGGCCATCACCTCGCTGGTCCGGGACGCGGAAAGGATAGTTGAGATCGGCTCCGGCACCGGCCCCTTTGCCTGGTACGCTTCGGTTGTGCCGGGACGGCGGATAGATGCCTTCGAGCAGGATGACTTCGCCCGCCAGAAGGCCGTCGAGTTGCGCTCCCGCGACGGTGTACACTACATCCAAGGCAACGGTCCGGAGGCGGGGGCGGACTACGATCTGCTCGTGGCGGGGGACGTGGTAGAGCATGTGCGGGACCTGCCCGGTTTCTTGCGCTACTGCGCCTCGGTGGCCCCTCGTGCCATTCTCACCACGCCCAACCGGGACGTGGTACGGGCGGACGGCCACGCCGGGCCGCCACCCTATCCCCCGCACGTCCGGGAGTTCGACGCCGGTGAGTTCTACTGGGTGCTTCGTCTCTACTACCGCCGCGTGTTCCTGTACCACATGCCCGATTACTACGTGCCGTGGTTGGAGCCCATGACTATAGCCGACACCGGCCACCCCATCGTTGCTGAATGTGTTGAGCCCCTGGCTGAGGAGCAGTGAGGCCATGCACGTGGCATTCCTTACACCGGAGTACCCCACGCCCCAACGGCCCCACGGAGGGCTGGCCAACTACATCCGAAAGGTAGGCCGTCAGTTGGTCGGGCGCGGGCATGAGGTGTCCGTTCTGGTGCTGGCTGAGAGCGACGGCGAGCGCAGTGACGCAGGCGTGCGCATCGTGGAGGTCAGCCGGGACCGGTTGGATGGCGATCTGCGCACCGGCCGCGCCGGCCTGGGGCACACCTGGCGGGCCGGCCTGTGGCCGCTGGGCCGACTGGCCTCCAGCCACCGAATGGCACGCGCACTGTGGGCCCTGCATCGGCGTCAGCCGGTGGACATACTGCAGACCTCGACCTGGGCAGCGCCAGGTTACGCCCTGGTAGGCAACGGCCGCGTGCCCGTGGTCTGCCGTCTTTCCAGCCTGCAGTCGCTGCTGCGCGAGGGCACGGACGCCACGCACGATGTCCGCCAATACGCAAGCGAGTGGTTTGAGACATGGCAGGTTCTGGCTGCGGAAGGCGTGTTCAGTCCCAGCGAGCTGCTGGCGGACTACCTTCTGCGTCGCGAGGGAATCGAGGCGCGTGTCATTCGCACGCCGTTCCCCGACCCGCCTGCGAGTCGGGATGCGTCGTTCTATGAAGACAATCTGGCCGGCATGGACTACCTGCTTTACGTCGGCAACATCAACGCAACCAAGGGGGCTGATCTGCTGGCAGACGCTCTACCGCCCGTCTTCAGGCAGCATAACGAGCTTCGTTGCGTACTTATAGGGCCAGATTACGCCATGCCGGGGGACAGGCGCGGGACGATCGTGGAGCACATACGCCGCAGTTGTCAGGACTTTGCGGACCATGTGCTTCACTTCCCGCCTGTGGAGAAGGACAAGCTCTGGCCCGTGATGGAGAACGCACTGGCCCTGCTGATGCCCTCCAGGATGGACAACTACCCCAACGCCTGCCTGGAGGCGCAGATGCTGGGCGTGCCGGTGGTTGGCACCTACGAGTCGAGCCTTGACGAGATGATCACCGACGGACGGACCGGCTTCCTCGCACGGAACGGCGACGCCGGTGACCTGGCCGTGGCCATGCGGCGCCTCCTCCAACTCAGCCCCGACCAGAAAGCCCAGATGCGGCGTCAGATACTCCAGTCTGTGGAGGAGGCCAGAGGGCGGGACCGCGTCGGCCAGTTGGTCGGCTTCTACGAGGAAACAATCGCCGGTTTCTCCCCGCGGCCGGAGGGGGCGAGGACCGAACTGATGGAACTCAGACGAAGCCGGGAGGATAAGCTGTGGCTGATGCAGTATGTGGGTGACTTCGTCTGCGAACGCGTGCGTGACATCGAGCGCCTGGAGGAGGAAGTTGCTCGCCTGAAGCAACTGCACTCCCAAACGCGCCGCGAGCTGCTTGGCGAGATCAGCAGGCTGCGGCCCTACGAGGAAAGCTACAACCGCATCATAAACAAGCCCGCCGTGCGGGCGTATCGCCATCTGAAGGGCTTCCTGCGGCGGCTGGTCGGCTCCGGCTCGGAGGGGGGCGATGGCCAGTGAGCCCACCATATCGGTGGCCGTCTGCACACTGAACCGGGCCGACATGCTGCGGCGCGTGCTGGAGGACCTCTGCGCGCAGACGGCCGATCCGGAACGCTACGAGGTGCTGGTGGTGGACAACGGCTCCAGCGACGATACTGCGCAGGTGGCCCGCCGGATGGCGCGGGAGCATGGCAACGTGCGCTACGTGCTGGAAGAGCGCACCGGCCTGTCCCACGCCCGCAACCGCGCCTGGCGCGAGGCCAGGGGGCGATACGTGGGCTATGTGGACGACGACTGCCGCGTGCCGCCCCACTGGGTGGAGGCGGCGCTGGAGTTGATTGAGGAGCGGCGGCCCGCCGCACTGGGCGGCCCGTACTACCCGTTCTACGAGGGGCCGAAGCCGGCCTGGTTCCGGGACGAGTACGCCACTAACTGCCCGGGCGACGAGCCCCGGACGCTGGAGCCCGAGGAGCTGAAGCTGACGGGCGGGAACATGGTCCTGCGACGTGACTTGCTGGAGGCACTCGGCGGCTTCCAACCGGCCCTGGGTATGGCCGGCCGACGCATCAGCTACGGGGAGGAGAGCGCCCTGTTCGCGGCCATGGGCCGGCAGATGCCGGACCAGGTGCAGTATTACAGCCCCCGTCTGTGGGTGCGGCACCTGGTGCCGGAGCGCAAGATGCGCTGGCCGTGGTTGTTCCGCTCGCACTTCACCACCGGCATGACGCAGTATTCGATACGCCCCGCCTACCGTCGGTCGCTGCCTTCCGGGCGCGTGCGCGGACGCGTGCGGCTGGCCTGGCTGATGGCGAGGCAGGTGCTGGTGGTCCTATGGCACATTCTGAGGGCGTTCGCCGCGCGTGACCGGGAGGCCTATCCGCGCGCGGGGAACTACCTGTACGAGATCGTGCTGCTGAGGAAGGTCAGGCGGCTGGGGCAGATGTGGGCGGTCATGCTGGGGCGTGCGGTGCTGGCCACCGCGCGGACCCCCGGCCGGACGCCGCCGAAGGAGGAGAGGCTTTGAGCGCATCACAGAGGCAAAGGAGCCGGTCTCAGCCGCCGCTGGTCTCGGTCATCCTGCCCACCTACAACGTGGAGCGTTACGTGGCAGAGGCCGTCCGCAGCGTCCTGGACCAGACGTATCCACACTTCGAGCTGATCATCCGGGACGACGGGTCGGAAGATGCCACCTATGAGGAGTTGCTTCGGTTCGACGACGAGCGGATCGTGCTGCTGGAGGAGCGCCGGCACGTGGGCGGGGCGGCGGCGCGCAACGAGGCGATGGCCCGCGCCCGCGGCCGTTACATCTCTGTGCTGGATTCCGACGACGCGATGGCGCCCCGCCTGCTGGAGGAGGGGGTCAAATTGCTGGAGGCCGGCCCTGATATCGGGATGGTCGGCTGCACGCTCTGGCAGATGGACAAGAGCGGGCGCAACCTGCAGGAACGCACCCCTCCGCCGAAGGACCCGGACCGCATCCAGGTCAGGTCAGCCGGCGGCTACACGGCCATCCACCACCCGGGGCTGATGGTGCGGGCGGAGGCCGTGCGGACCATCGGCGGCTACAGGGAGTGCATTCCACACGGGTTCGATCTGGACTTCCACCTGCGGCTGCTGGAGGTGGTTGATGCCACGAACCTGTGGGAGCGGCTCTACTTCTACCGATCCCACGAACAGCAGATGAGTGTCGCCAGGCTGGACTCCCAGACCGCGTGGGCAAGGCGGGGGTGGGAGGCGATGAAGCGGCGGCGTCTTTCGGGGCACGACGAGCTGGAGCCGGCGCACCCCGAACGGGGCGTGCTGCACCTGGAGGGCAGGTCCAGGCAGCGGATCGCCCGGCTGTACTGCCTGTGGGCCGAGGGGGTGTCCAGGGGCCGGTGGGTGGAGGACCGTGCCCTGGCCCGCCGCTATCGGGCGCGGGCGCGCGCTTACGCGCCGCGCGACCCTCGCACAGTGCTCCGCGCGCTGGGCCTGAGGGCGGCTTACGCACGTGCGCGCCGGCGG
>JAWOCH010000003.1:0-10732 GCA_046483865.1 Candidatus Brocadiia bacterium
CAGTTCAGGTCGGTTCAGTCAGAGAATTGAATGACCCTGGAAGCTGGTGCGGTCCCAAAGCGGTGGGCCTGCCCCGGGTCAGGGGGCTTGCCGCTCGCGCCTGCGCTCGCGGCTTCACCCGGAGCTACGGCTCAGACGCCCGCCGTCCGGCGGGCTGAAAGCACCCTTCAGCAGTCTTCCGCGGGCGTGCAGAGGCACCGAACGGCCACGGCCGAGGGCGGCCGTGCTACATCAATCTTGCGCGGGCGTGCAGAGGCACCCCGCCCGCCGAGCACACGCTGAACAGGTACGGGCGCCCTCGCCTGTGGCCTTCCCCAGCCGGGGGCGGCCTTTCGGCAGGCTCAAGGCCCTGAGCGAAGCCGAAGGGCTGGGCTACAAGCCATGCTTTCTACAGAGCGGCCTCACGCCTCAAGCCTGCCTTTCAGGCTTGTTCATTGCTTGTGCGGCAGTTATAATACTGGCCGCTCGTGGGAGGAGCGGCTATGGGGAAAGGTGCGCCTACACGATTCGGCAAGGCTGTCGTGGAGCGCAAGTTGGGGGAAGGCACCACGTCGGTAGTGTACCTGGCCCGCCACGAGGGACTGGCCATGTCGGTGGCGGTGAAGGTGCTGCGTGCCGAGCTGCTGGAGCGCCGGCCCCACTACGCCGACAGGTTCCTGGAGGAAGCGCGCACGGCCGCCCGCCTGGACCACCCCAACATCGTGCGCGTGTTCGACTGCGGCGTCCAGGACGGCCACCACTACATGGTGATGGACTACGTGCCGGGGCGGGACTGCATGGAGCTGCTGCGGGGCGCGCCGGAGGGTCTCGAATGGCGCCGCGCCACCCAGATCATCCTCCAGGCGGCGCGCGGTCTGGGCTACGCCGCCGCCCGCGGCCTGATCCACCGCGACATCAAGCCCAGTAACCTGATCATTGACCGCTCCGGGCGCGTGCGCGTGACTGACCTGGGCCTGGCCAAGCCGACGGCCGACATCGGCGCGACGGGGCAGAACGGCCGCACCGCCGGCACGCCCCATTACATGAGCCCGGAGCAAATACGCGCCGCGCCAGACCTGGACCTGCGCTCGGACATCTACTCGCTCGGGGCTTCCTACTACCACCTGCTGACCGGGCATCCGCCCTTCACGGGCGAGACGGCCATGGAGGTCGTCAGCAAGCACCTGACCGAGGAGCCCGAGCCGCCGCACCTGCTGAAGGAACACCTGCCCGTGGCCGTCTGCCAGGTGGTCTGCCGGATGATGGCCAAGCAGCCGCAGGAGCGCTACCAGGACTACCGCCAGTTGCGGCGTTCGCTGCGGCAACTGCTGGGCACCGCCCCCTTCAAACGCCCCGAAAAGCGCCGCCACGCGCCGGGCACGCACTGGAAACCCGTGCAGGCCGCCTGCAAGTGCGGCTACAAGATGACCGTCACTGCCCAACTGGCCGGTCGCACCATCCGCTGCTCCGGGTGCGGCTGTCTTCTGGTGCTTCCCCCCGGCAGCAAGTCGCATGTGAAGGTCTGCCGCTACTGCGGGATGATCTGCGAGAGGGAGCTTGAACACTGTCCCGACTGCGGCAACCCCCTGGCAGCCCGCGAACATGCGGACGACGAGGCCCGCTCGGCCGCCCTGCACCGCACCGCCGCCCTGAGCTACGGCACCAGGCGGGCTGCCCACGCCCACCGGGATGAGGGCGCGCTGACCCGCCGCCACCTGGCGGCGCCCCGGACTGTGTTCGGCCTGATGCTGGAATGCCTGCACCGGCCCTACGAACTGACGGCCATCGGCGCCGGCGGCATCGGCGGGCGCCGCATGCTTCTGCAACTGGCCGGCCTCTATGTGCTGTGGGCGCTTCTATGGCCCGGGCTGCGCGCTGTCGTCCAGCTCGCGCGGGGACAGCAAGCGGCCTGGGGAACCGCAGAGGCGCTCTACGGCGCGGCAGCCAGCGGCGTGGAACTGCTGGCCGTGGCCGCCGCCTACCACCTCATCGCCTCGTTCATGCGCTCCGGGGCGCGTTACGTGGACGTGCTCGGCGGGGTGGCCTTCGTACGCGTGCTGGTGCTCACGGTCTTCGTGCCGGCCGCAGCGATGGGAGCGCTGGTGCGCGCACTGACGGTGGGGACGAGCGCGCAGGTGGTGGCCGGGGGCGCGTTGTGGGCCGGGGGCGCCATCGCCGCCGCCGTGGGGTTCTACTGCATGGTCCGCTACCTGATGGGGTTGCTGGGGACCGATTGGTTCGCATCGTTTTGGCTGAGCTTCATTGCCAACGGCGCCGCTCTGTTGACTGCACTGAGCAGCCGGCGACTGCTGGTCGAGCACTTCACCTGACGAGTGCCCCTGCTCGACACGCCAACCCACCTCATGTTGACAGCCATCGGCCCTGCGCGTAGGATTGCCGGACGCACGGCGGCCGGCGCG
This sequence comes from Candidatus Brocadiia bacterium, assembly GCA_046483865.1. Lineage (GTDB taxonomy): Bacteria > Planctomycetota > Brocadiia > SM23-32 > SM23-32 > JAWOCH01. Next base: position 2,400 of record JAWOCH010000003.1, read on the forward strand.
CTGCTTTCCTCGCACCCAGAACCGGGAGACGCCCGATGACGGACTGCTTGCTGGGGATTGACTACGGCACAGGGGGCGCCAAGACCACCATCATTGACGACCAGGGGCGCGTCCTGAGCTACGCGTTCGAGGAGTATCCCATCATCACTCCCCACCCCGGCTGGTCGGAGCACGACCCCCACCTGTACTGGGAGATCGCCTGCCGCATCATCAGCCGCGCCATCGAGGAAGCGTGCATCGAACCGGATCAGATACGCGGCGTGGCCGCCTCCAGCGCCCTCCCCTCCCTGGTCATGGTTGACCGCGACGGCGAGCCCATACACAACGCCTACAACCTGATGGACAAACGCGCCACCGCCCAGGTGGACTGGCTGAAGGAGAACGTCGGCGAGGAGCGCATCTTCGAGGTCACCAAGAACCGCCTGGAGGATCACCCGGCCATCGTCAAGCTCATGTGGGAGAAGGACAACCGGCCGGACTCCTTCCAGCGCGTGCACAAGGCGCTCACCATAGACGGATTCATCACCTACAAACTGACCGGGCGGTTCACCTGTCATTACTCCGGCGCCGGCTTCTATGGAGTCGCTTACAACCTTCTGGAAGGAACATTTGACCGGGAGATCCTGGACAAGATCGGCATCAGCCAGGACCTGTTCCCGCCGCTCTACCGCTGCGAGGAGGTAGTAGGAGAGGTCACGCCCGACGCCGCCGAACAGACGGGGCTGGCCGCCGGCACGCCCGTCGCCGCCGGCCAGGTGGACTGCAACGCGGGATGGGTCGGCGCCGGCGCGATCGAGGACGGCGACATACAGATGAACCTGGGCACGTGCGGCAACTTCGGCATCGTCCACTCCGACCACGAGTTCCACCGCTCGATGATCGCCTTCGCCTACACCACAGACTCGGAGAACACCTATATCACCGTTCCGACGACCACCACCGGCGGCCAGCTCATACGCTACATCCGCGAGACCTGCTACCTGGCCGAGCTGGAGAGCGAGTCCGAGACGGGCAGGGACACGTACGACCTGATGAACGAGGAGGCCGAGGAGGCCCCGCCCGGCAGCGAGGGGCTTGTCATCCTGCCTTACCTCATGGGTGAGCGCACGCCTCTGTGGGACGTCCACGCGCGGGGTGTCATCTTCGGACTCAGCCTGAACCACACCCGCGGCCACATCGTGCGCGCGGCCATGGAGGCGGTGGCCTATGCGCTCTACGACTCGTTCCGCCTGATCCGCCAGGCCGGCCGGCGCATCAACACGCCCATCGTGCTGAACGAAGGCGGCGCGAAGAGCGCCCTGTGGAGGCGCATCATCACGGACGTGCTCGATGAGCCGACTGTCCTGGTTAAGCGCCGCACCGGCGCCCCTTATGGGGACGCCATCCTGGCGGGGGTCGCCGCGGGCGTGTTGGAGGACTTCTCCGTGGCCCGCGAGTGGACTGAACTGATCGAACCGATGGAACCCGCCCCCCAGCGGCACGAGCACTACATGGAGTACTTTGCCCTGTATAAGGACCTCTACAGCCACGTGAAAGAGGACTTCCTGGCCCTGGCAGACCTGCGCGACGCAGGTGGCCCGGGCGCCGGGTAGGTCCGGCGTCCTCGCCGGACAAGGCGCGGCGAGACTTGTCCTCCGCAGCCTTGGCGGAGGACGGACGCCGCGCCTACCGAAATGGGCAGAAGACCTGCGGAGGAAGCCTTGGAACTGGTCAGAAAGCTGAGGAAACGCGAAGCAGACGGCAACCCGGTCAGCGTGGGCATCGTCGGCTGCGGGCAGATGGGCTCCGGACTGGCCCACGCCATCAACAACGTCGCGGGCATGACCGTGCGCGCTATCGCGGACATCGAGCCCCAACGCGCCCTGGAGACTTTCGCCGCCCTGGAGCGCGCCCAGGAGGACATTGTTACCACCGACCGGCAGGAGGAGGCGGAAGACGCCCTGCGCGCCGGCCGGGTCGTCGTCACGCCGGACGCCATGCTCCTGCCGGCCCTGGAGTGCCTGGAGGCGAACGTCGAGGCCACCGGCGTCCCCGACGTCGGCGCCCGGGTCGCACGCGCATCCATCGGGGCCGGCAAACCGGTCATCATGCTCAACGTCGAGACGGACGTCACCGTCGGCCCCTACCTGAACCACCTGGCCCGGCAGGCGGGCTCGGTCTACACCGTGGCCTCCGGGGACGAGCCGGGCGTCTGCAAGATGCTCTACGAGCAGGCCACGGTGATGGGCTTCGAGATCGTCTGCCTGGGCAAGGGCAAGAACAATCCCCTGCGCCCGGAGACCACCCCCGACATGGTCGCCGAGCAGGCCCGCGCGGCAGAGATGAACCCCAAGATGCTCTGCTCCTTCGTGGACGGCACCAAGACGATGGTCGAGATGGCCGCCGTCTCCAACGCCACCGGCCTGCTGCCGGACGTGCCGGGCATGCATGGCCGGGAAGTTGACGTTGAGGAACTGGCCGAGGTGTTCATCCCCGCAGAGGACGGGGGCGTGCTGAGCCGGCCGGGCGCAGTGGACTTCACCACCGGCAACCTGGCCCCCGGCGTGTTCGTGGTGGTCCGCACCGACGATCCCCACGTGCGCAAAGACATGAAGTACATCACCGGCGCCGACGGGCCCTATTACGCGCAGGTGCGCCCCTATCACCTGTGCAACATCGAGACGCCCCAGTCGGTGGCCGAGGCCGTGCTTCTCGGTGAGGTAACCATCGCCAGCGAGGCACTCAACAGCGAGGTGGTCGCCGTGGCAAAGCGCCGCCTGAGCGCCGGCCAGACCGTCGGCGGCATCGGCGGGGAGGACTTCTACGGCTTCCTCTACACCCGCGAGGAGGCCCGCCAGATGGGTGGCGTGCCCATCGGCATCGCCGCCGGCGGGCAGGTCACCGAGGATATTCCAAAGGGCGCCCCGCTGACCGACGCCAACTTCGCCCCCGACGAGTCCACCGCCGTATACCGGCTGCGCTGCGAGCAGGACACCTGGATGGAGGCCAACACGTGAGCGCTGAGACGATGGACGCCGTTGTGGTCAGCGCGCCGATGGAGTTCGGCGTCGAACGGGTCCCCGTCCCCGACTGCCCCGCAGAGGGCCTGCTGCTGAAGGTGCTGGCCTGCGGGCTTTGCGGTTCGGACCTGCGCACGCTGCGCCACGGGCACCATCGCGTCGAGCTGCCTTGGATCATCGGCCACGAGGTCTGCGGCATCGTCGAGCGGGTCGGCCCCGACTACCGCGGCCGCTGGCAGATGGGCGAGATCGTGGCCGTCGGGCCGGTGGTCTACTGCGGAGAGTGCGACTTCTGCGTCGAGGGGCGCTACGAGTTCTGCGAGAACTACCGGGAGATCGCCCAGGCGTGGCCCGGAGGGTTCGCGGAATACATGGCCGTCCCGCCGGAGGCCGTGCGGCTGGGCAACATCCACCGCCTGCCGGAGGGGCTGGAGCCCGCCCTGGCCGCCGTCAGCGAGCCGATCTCCTCCTGCGTCAACGCCCACGAACGGGGCGAGATCGGCCTGGGGGACACAGTGGCGGTCATCGGCACCGGGCCGGTCGGGTGCGTGCACGTGAGCCTGGCCCGCGCCCGCGGGGCCGACCGCGTCATCGCCGCCGACATCAACCCCCAGCGCCTGGAGATGGCCGAGCGCTTCGGGCCGGACCACCTGGTCAACGCGGCGGAGGCGGACCTGGTGGAGGAAGTGCTGCGCCTGACGGGCGGGAAGGGCGCCGAGGTGGTCATCACGGCCAACCCCGCGCCCGTCGCCCAGGTGCAGGCGGTCGAGATGTGCCGCAAGGCGGGGCGCGTGCTGCTGTTCGGCGGGCTGCCGAAGGACAAGTCCCGCCCGGGCATAGACACCAACATCGTCCACTACAACGCCCTCAGCCTCATCGGCACCACCACCTTCGCCCCCCGTCACCAGCAGACGGCCCTGCGCCTGCTGGCCGACGGGCGCGTGCCGGGCGAGAAGCTCGTAACCCATCGCTTCCCGCTGGCGGAGTTCGTCGAGGGCGCCGAGCTGGCCCTCGAGGGCAAGGTGCTGAAAGCCGTCTTCCTGCCGTGAAGGAAGGACGCCGCGCTATGAACGAACCCCGAGAGGACGCCCCGTTCCCGTTGAAGGGCGTCGCGCAGATATGCATCATCGTGCCCGACATTGACGAGGCGGTCACAAACTGGTGGGAGATCTTCGGCGTCGGCCCGTGGCACATCTACACCTACGGCCGCCCGCTGGTCACCCACATGACCCGCCACGGCGAGCCCACCGACTACCGCATGAAGGTCGCCCTCTCCTACATCGGCGACACGCGGGTGGAGCTGATCGAGCCGCTTGAGGGCGACACCGTCTACGCGGAGTTCGTCGAGCAGCACGGCTACGGCATCCACCACCTGGGCGTGCTGACCGGGGACATGCGGGCGTCGCTGGAGAAGGCGCGCGAGGCGGGATTCGAGATGACCATGGACGGCGCCGGTTTCGGCCCCGACGGCGACGGGCACTACGCCTACCTGGACACCGAGAAGGTCATCCACACCACACTCGAGCTGATCGAGCGCCCCGAAGGCCGCCACCCGCCCGAGCGCATCTATCCGCCACAAGAGGATTGACGCGGGGTGTGGTGCAGGCTGGAGGGACGCGCTACTGCCCCGCGTGCTCTGCCGCCCAGGTCAGCGCGTCGGGGTTGAGCAGCGCCCGTGCCCGTGTCCCTATCTCCTGCGGGAAACCCATGGCCAGCAGTTGGGCATGGTTCTTGTCTATAGCGTTGCTCAAGCTCCATACACTGGACTGCTCGTCGGCCGGGTCCGTGGCGCGCATCGCCTGGGGCATGTCGTCCACGGGCACCGGGTAGTCGGAGCCAAGGACCATCCGCTCTCCCGGGATCGCCTCCAGCACGTCGTCTATGATGCCTGCGCGCGTCAGGTTGCACATGGCCGAGACGTCCGCGTAGAGCCGCCAGTGCGGCTTGCCCGTCTGCGCGAGGGCCATCATCTGCGCCAGCTCGTGCAGACCGTCGTAGGCGTCCCACGGGAAGTAGCGCGTGGCGCAGTGCGCCGCGATGACCGTCACCCCCATGTCCAGCGCCTTGCACAGGTTCCGGGGGTTGCCGTAGGTCTGATAGTCAATCGGCCGCCGCTCCACGTGCACGGCGTGCTCCACGCCGGTGTGGCACAGGAGCGGTAGCCCCTCCCGCCGCAGGCACTCGTAGAACGCGTCCGGCACGTCGCAGTAGGGATGGAACTCCTGGGAGTTCGGCATCCACTTCAGCAGCGCCGGAGGCGGATCCCACGTCAGGCAGTCCTCCAGCACTCCCACGGCGTCAGCCCGGGCGGGGTTGACCGACGCCCCCCACAGCACGTCCCCCGGATGGTCCTCGGCAATCTGACGGACGCATTCGTTCGACACCATGAAGTGTGTCCGCTCATCGTTGTAGACGCCGTCGGTATAGACGCCGTCCATCGCCAGCAGCACGACCTTGTCCACGCTGTCGGCATCGCAGATCAGGCCGACGATGTGCTCCTCGACCGTACTGTCGAAGTCCCGCATCAGGTCGGCCATGTTGACCCCGCTGCGGACGAGGGCGTAGGGAAACGCCGGCTCGCTGAGCATGGCGGCGGACAGCTTGCAGCCCGCCCGCTTCCTGGCGGCCATATGCACGTGCAGGTCAACGACCTCGCTCACATCACCCCTCCCTCCCGCTGGAGGTATCCCCCTCGGCTCAGCGCGCTCTGCGCTCGACCGGATGCTACCCACCGCACCCCGCCGCGTCAAGGGCACCCATGGCGCCTGCCAAGCAGCTACAGGACATTGTGCACGGGTTAACCACTTTTGTTTTGCACATCGTGCGCTGATCCGGTATTCTCCACTGAAGGCACTGCACCGGGAGTGGGGGGCTGCCATGCCATCGTGGGTTGACCGTTTCGCCGAGAACCTGGAGCGATACGCGGGCGCCGATGCGATGCGCCGGCTCATGGAGGGGCGTGAGCCGCTGGATGCCGAGGATGCGGCGGTCAGGAAGGCGCGCTGGATCGGCACGCTCATGCAAGACCTGGAGTCCGAACTCGATCCCAAGACGGTCCTCTACGTGCTGGAGGCCACCGGACGCGGCTGCATCGGGCAGAGCCTGCTCGACACCGCGGGGCAGATGTACGAGCAGGCTGACGGCATGGAGCAGTTCCTGGAACTGCTGAACCGGGAGCGCATCGGCGGGGGGCACCTGCGGCGGGAGGGCTCCCTGATCCGTGGCCACTACGACCACTGCTACTGCGCGTGGGTCAACGCCGTGCCGGGGCTGGTCTCCAGCACGTTCTGCTACTGCTCGGCCGGCTGGCTCAGGGAGCTGTTCGAGAGCGTGCTGGGCGAGCCGGTCGACGTGCGGTTCGTGCAGACCGTCCTCGGCGGCGGCGACCGCTGCGAGTTCATAGTCACCTCCCCCGCCCTCGCGGCCGCCTGATTCCGCGTTCGCGTCATCCGGTCTGAGCCGCTACACTCGCCGCCCGGAACACGCCCGCAAACCCGGGAGAGACCATGGACGAGTTCGTGATCGGCGCGACGGCGCACCCTCCGCTGGACTACACTCTGATCAAGGAAGCCGGCATCCAGTGGCTGCGTCACGGCTTCCCCGTCCCCTTCGAGGACAAGATCGGCGGCCGCCTGTCAGAGCGCTACCTGAAGGCAAAACAACGGGCGCAGGAGCGCGCCGGGATGGGCTTCCGCCTGATGGGCCGGACGCCCCAGCCGGGCAGCGGCACCTACGAGCCCGATCAGGACGGCAACCTGCGCCTGGTCTGGCACCGGCGCCTGCCCGAATGGTTCGGCGAGGCGGGCAGCGACCGGTACTGCAGGACCTACCAGGAGATGTGTGCCTGGATGGCGGAGGACCTGGCTGGGTTGGTGCCGCTGTGGCAGATAGCGAACGAGCTGGAAGTGCCCCAGTTCGCCGGCCCACTGAACCTGGCCCAGGCGTGCGAGCTGATCAAGGCCGGCGCGCGCGGGCTCAAAGCCGCCGACCCCTCACTGACCGTCGGCCACAACGCGGGCGGATCGGGGCCGTCCTACTTCCTGTTCGGCCGGCTCTACCAGTGCGGAGAAGAGCTGCTCGACTACTGCGGCGTGGACCAGTATTACGGTTCCTGGCAACGCGGCGGGCCGCGCGACTGGGGCCCGCGCATCGAGGAGGTCCACGCCATCACCGGCCGGCCCGTGCTGATCAACGAGTGGGGATTCGCCTCCGCCGGCGGCGTCATGACCGATGAGGAGCGAGCGCTGGGCGCGCCCAACTGCCAGCTCAAGAAATGGTCGAAGACCTGGGGCCCCGGCCACACGCCGGAGGGCCAGGCGGAGTTCATCCGCACCGCCCTGGAGACCTTCGCCGAGCAACGGGACAAGATGCTGGGGTTCTTCTTTTTCCGCTGGCGCGACACCGAGACCTGCTGGCAGTGCGGCGAGCCGGACTGCCCCGTCGAGACCGCCTGGGGCGCAGTGGACCGCCAGGGCCGCCCCAAGCCGTCCTACTACGCCCTCAAAGAGGGCATCACGCGCCTTGCCGCGGGCGAGTGAGCCACGTGTCGGTCATGCCGCCGCCAGCCGAATCTGCCTCCGCATTCGCTCTCACGTATGGTATCATAGTGCCGGCGCGTAACCTGCGAACCAATCTGACAGCATCAAGTGGAGCGGCGACATGAAACAGGCCGGAATCCATGCGGTTCTGGTGGCTCTGCTGGCTTGCGGACTTCCGTCGGCGGTCGGGGACCAATCTTTCGTCTCCCGCCGGATAGAAGAGCTGAAGGAATCCGCGTCAGCCCGCGAAGTGCCCCTCGGGGAGGCCCTGGGGCCCATCGAGTGGATCCCGGAGACGACCTCGCGGGAGCCCGGGACCGTGCCATTTGCGCATGCATACGCGCTGTGTCTCACCTGCGATCCCGCTGTGCCCGCGAGGGTGGCACACCTGCTGGCTGATGAGCGGCTCTCCGTCAGCAGCGTGGCAGCTCAGGCGGCAAGGATGCTTGCCGAATGGCCCGTCACCCACGGCGACATGGAGGCGGCCTTGAGGGAAGCGCTCAGCCTGGAGAGGGATCCTTTCGTGCATGTCCAGGTGGCGCAGGCCATCGGGAAGATTGCCCGCACCCAGGCCGACCCGCAGGACATAGTGGCCCTGTTCCACTCCGCATTGGAGGATGCCACCGACGACGAGGTCCGAAGCGCGCTCATCATGGAGCTGGGCTCCCTCGGACGTCCGGCACGCGGCGCTGTTCCACTGCTTGAGCACCTGGCGCAGTCGGGGAATCCGGAGGTCAGCCTCCGCGCGCATGCCGCGCTGGTCAAGCTGCTTGGCCCGAGCAGTAAGCACCTGGAT
>JAWOCH010000042.1:0-5203 GCA_046483865.1 Candidatus Brocadiia bacterium
CCCGCCAGTTCCCCGGCCTCTTCCCGACCGAGGTTTGCAGTACGCTGTCCGCCGCCGAGGCAGAGGGCCGCTTCCACGAGGCGCTCCAGCAGATCGCCGAGGCCGTGGAATCGGGCGATTTGTCTTCGCTGCCCGTGCCCGACCGGCTGGACACGCTGGAAAGCCAGAGCCCCGCCCGAAGATACGTCAACACCGTCATCCTCCTGGCCGCCCGGCAGGGGGCCAGCGACATACACATCGAGCCGGGCTCCGAAGGCCAAGCGCGAACCCGCCTGCGCATTGACGGCGTCATGCACCCGTTTGAGCCGCCGCGAGACGACGAGACGGTCGAGGGCGCCTCTCACACGGACGTGGTCAGCCGCGTCAAAGTGATGGCGGGCATGGACGTGGCCGAGCGGCGCATGCCCCAGGACGGACGCATCGAGTTGCGCATCGCCCACCGGGACATCGGCCCCCGGATTGATGCTATCGCCCGTTTTCTCCCCTCTGAGCGCACCGAGACTTCACTCGACCTGCGCGTCAACGTCATGCCCACCACCGATGGCGAGCGTGTGGCCATGCGCATCCTGGACCCCCGCCACGTCGAGGAACTGGAGCTGGAGAACCTGGGGATGCTGGAGGACGACCTGGAGACGGTCCGGCGGCTTGCGCGGATGCCCCATGGGCTGATCGTCTGCGCGGGTCCGGCCGGCTCGGGCAAGACCACCGTCCTCTACGCCATGCTGCGGGAGATCAACCACGAAGGCCTGACGGCGCTGACCATCGAGGATCCGGTGACCTACCGGCTGGGGGGGGTGACGCAGAGCGAAGTGCGGCCGGAGCGGGGGCTGACCTTCGCCCGTCTGACGCGCAACGCCTTCCGCCAGGACCCGGACATCGTGCTGGTGGGCGAGGTGCGGAACCTGGAGACCCTCCAACTCTGCGCGCAACTGGCGCTGACCGGCCACCTGGCCCTCACCACGCTGCACGCCCACTCGCCCGCCCAGGGGCTGCGCCGCATGTTGGACATGGGGCTCGAGCCATTCCTGATCAACGACACCGTCTCGGGGCTGATCAGCTCCCGCCTGGTGCGCCGGCTCTGCACCGAGTGCCGCCAGCCCATCGAGCCGCCGCTGGAGGAACTGCCGGCCGAAGCGGCCGACTACGTCCGCGCCCTATCCGAAAGTGACTTCCATCGCGCGGTCGGCTGCGAGGAGTGCTATGGCACCGGCTACCGGGGGCGGACGGCGCTCTACGAGGTCCTCGTGCCGGACGAAAGCGTCCAACGCGCCGTCGCCCGGTCGGCGTCGGTCGAGGAGATCGAGCAGGCCGCTGCCGATGCCCGCTCGCGGACGCTGGCCCAGGACGGCCTGGCGAAGGCCGCCCGCGGCACCACCACCGTGGGGGAGGTCTACCGCGTGCTCGGCCACACCGAAGGAGCGCCCGGGGGCTGAGGTTACGCTACTGCCGCTTCAGCCGAATGGTCCGCCCGCAGGAGCGGCAGGTTACGCGGTCGGCCGAGAGGCTGGGGCTGAGCTGGACGGTGCGGCCACAGGCGCAGCGGACGGACTGCCACCGGCCGGGGGTATACTCGACCGTCAGGGGTTCGCGTTTGCCGGTCTTGGGCGGGGAGGCATCTTCTTCCTCTGCGATTTCTGACCCCAGCGCCGCGCCGGCGGCAGCGGCGGCGGCCACGGGCAAGGGCACCACGCGCCCGCAGCGGGGGCAGCGTATCTCGTCCTGCTCGAAGCCCTCCGGGACCTTCGTGCGCAGCCCGCAGACACAGCTCAGGAACAACATGCCGTTGAGCCGATGGAGGATGTCCACCACCTCGCGCGCCTTCTCCAGGTCGCCCTTCTCCGGCTCTTCGGATGGGCCGCGCACGTCCACCGGTTGGCTCTCGGCCACCGTTCGGCGCCCGAGCACGCTCTGGCCCTGCACCTGTTGGTATGCGGCCTCGTAGTCCGCGTAGGCCGCCCCGCCGGCCATCGAACGCAGCACGCGGACGCGCTCCCCGGTCGGCGGGTGGGTGCTGAGGATGCTGTGCGCGGCGCCGCCTTTGAGCGGGTTGACGGTGAACATGGGAGCCACGGCGCGGTTGACCTTCTGCATCTTGCCCGACGCGCCGCTTATCTTCTGCAGCGCGCTGGCCAGCCCCTCCGGGTAGCGGGTGAACCGGGCCGAGCACGCGTCGGCCAGGTACTCCCGCCGGCGCGAGCAGGCGAAGTACAGCAACTGGGCGAGGATGGGCGCCAGAACCGCAAACAGGAGTGCCACCAGGACGATGGCCCCGCCGCCTTTGCCCCGCCGTCGGCGCCGGCCCCGGCTGTAGACCATCGAACGCAGGAACGTGTCCGCCAGAAGCACGACGGCCGCCACGGTCACCCCGGCCAGGGTCATGAAGCGCGTGTCCTGGTTGACGATGTGTCCGACTTCGTGGGCGACGACTCCTTGCAGCTCGTCGCGGCTCAGGCGCATCAGCAAGCCCGTGGTCACCGCGACGGCCGCTTTCTCTGGCTTGCCGACGGCGAAGGCATTCGGCGCGTCGCAGTCCATGAGGTAGACGTCGGGCACCTTCGGCAGGCCGGCGGCGATGCTCATCTCCTCGACCACGTTGAACAGCATGGGGTAGTCGTCATGCTGTATCTGGCGCGCCCCCACGCTGCCCAGCAGGATGCGCCGACCGCTGAGGGCGGCGGTTGTGGTCAGGATGATCCAGATGAACAGGGCCACTACAACGCCGATGACGCCGCCGCGGGGGTGGACGGAAGCGCCGATGAGATAGCCCAGCAGGATGAGCACGGCCGCCAGGGCGAAGATCAGCAGGACGGAACGGTGTCTGTTGGCGCGGATGGCTTCCCACATTGTGCAGTCCCGACAAGTGACACGCGCCCGCAGCCCGTTCAGGCCCGGTAGGTCCGGCGTCCCGCCGGACCTGGGCCGCCGTACGGCGCCCGAGGACGTCGCGCCTACCCGGTTGAGGGAGTGGAAACAGCGACACCGGGCGCCTCTTGCTCAGATCCGCGGCGCCGGTCAGAAGGACACCTCCGGCGCCTCCCTTTCTGCCTCGGCCTCCAGCTCGAACATGTCCCGCTCGGTGAAGTTGAACATGCCGGCCACGACGTTGACCGGGAAGCTCTGGATGCGGGTGTTGTAGTTCATGACCTGATCGTTGTAGAACTGGCGGGCGAAGCCGATTTTGTTCTCCGTCGAGGTCAACTCCTCCTGGAGGGCCAGGAAGTTCTGATTGGCCTTCAGGTCGGGGTAGCGCTCGACGACCAGGAAGAACTGCCCCAGCGCGCTGCTGAGTTGCTCCTCCGCCTGGGAAGCCTGCCCGGGGCCGCTGGCCTGCTGGGCCAGGTTCCGGGCCCTGGTCACCTCCTCGAGGGTCTCCCGCTCGTGCTCCATGTAGCCCTTGGCGGTCTCGACCAGGTTGGGGATCAGGTCGTGGCGCCGCTTCAGTTGCACGTCAATCTGGGCCCAGGCGTTCTCCACCTGGTTGCGGCGCCGGATCAGGCCGTTGTAGGTGGCCACCAACCAGACGACCACCAACAGGACCAGGCCGCCCAGGACCAGCAAAGCGATGATGCCGCCGCTGACTGCCATTTGCGGATCTCCTCCCTGTGTCGCTCAGTTGCTCGTGCCGAGTTCGGCGAAGAAGCGGGCCAGCACGTTGTCTTCCGGCGCGCCGGCCGCGCGCACCAGCCGGCGCAACTCGCCGTGATCGAACCACAGTCCGTGCCCTCGCCGGCAGCGGTCAACCGTAATCGGCGGGTCAGTGCCCGTAGCCGTCTCGTCCATTGGATGGTCACAGACGGGGCAGGGGCGCCTGCCTGCCGGCGGCGACCCATCCGGCCGCTGCAGCGCGCCGAGCAGCTCGCCTTCCAGCGCGCCGGCGCGCTCGCCCAGAAGCTCCAGCTCGCCCGAGTCCAGCCACACGCCCTCGCAGCGGGCGCAGTAGTCCACCTCAACCTGCTCGAACTCCAGCACCAGCATTTCATGCTCGCAGACCGGACACAACACGCTCCAGGCCTCCTTCACAGCCTTTACCCGCCGGTATAGCGCCGGTGCACACGACCGCGAATCTGCCGCAGACATTATACCCGCCGGCCCACCGTGCAACCAACCGGCATTGGGGGAAGCCGGCGAACACCGTCGAGGACCGCCTGCAGGGGAGTCAGGCCCGACCAGGCGACCTGCCCTGACGCCCTGCACCGCCGAGAGACAATGCCTTGCCTTCCGCAGCCGTGCCGGTATAATGGCCTCGGCCGGCGAAACCGGGAACAATGCTCCGTCGGGGGTCTGACATGTCTGGCAACAAGGGTGTATGGCTGTTGGTGTTCGCATTGTGCATGGCGGCTCTGATGTTGGCCGTGCCGCCGGGTGCTTTCGCAGGTTCGGGCAGGGGCATTCCGCCTGAGCGCGTGGTTGCAGCCCAGAAGCAGCATACTGAGCAGTTGCTGTCCATCGACGGCGTGGTGGGGACGGCAGCGGGCGCGGACGCGGTCATAGTGCTGGCCGAGACTCCGCAGGCCGCCGGCAGAGTCCCTCGGGAGTTGGGCGGGGTGCCGGTGCGCCCGAAGGTGACCGGAGCCATCCGAGCCCTTGTGGACGCCACGGCCAGGTTCGAGCGCCCGGTGCCGACCGGCGTCTCCACGGGCAATGAAGGGCAGTGCTCCGCCGGCACGATTGCATGCCGGGTCACAGACGCCGATGGCAACGCCTATGCACTGAGCAACAACCACGTCTTCGCCCTGGAGAATGCCGCCGCCACCGGCAGCAAGGTCCTGCAGCCCGGGCTCTACGACACGGATTGCACCTTCGATGAGAGCAACGTCATCGGCACGCTCGCTGACTTCGAGCCCATCGTCTTCGACGGGCAGACCGAGAACGCTATGGACGCCGCTGTGGCCGCTGCATCGGTGAGCCAGTTGGGCACAGCGACCCCTGCGGACGGCTACGGCACCCCCAGTTCGCAGACGGTCGGGGCGCAACTGGGCCAGCAGGTGATGAAGTACGGGCGCACAACGAATCTGACATACGGCGAAGTCACCGGCCTCAACGCCACCGTGAAGGTTGGCTACAACGCCGGCACGGCGTTGTTCGTGGACCAGATCATCGTGGAGAGCAGAAAGCCGTTCATCAAACCGGGAGACTCCGGATCTCTGCTGGTGACCGAGGCCGGCAGTAATCCCGTTGGGCTGCTGTTCGCGGGCAATGATCC
>JAWOCH010000085.1:0-12502 GCA_046483865.1 Candidatus Brocadiia bacterium
CGCGCTTCTGCGTGGCCGATGCTGGAAAGGCGAAGACGCGGACGCGCAGAAGCGCGTCCCTCCATTGCGCGTCACGGACCGCGGGGGCGCATCCCTCCAGAGGTCAAATGAAGGGCGGCTCCTCTTCGGGCAGGTCGTCTTCGTCCTCTTCGTCTTCGTCGGGCACGTAGAAATCGGTGCCGGGCAGTTCCTCCTCCGGCTCTTCGACTTCGGGTTCCTCCTCCTCGACCTGCAGCTCGTCCTCCTCGGCCTCCGCGGCGGCCTGCACCATGTCGGCCAGTTCGTCGTCGAGGGCCTCTTCCTCGGCCAGTTGCTTGGCCTCCTCCTCCCACGCCTCGAAGCCGGACTGCTCGTCCTTCTCGGTGCTTTCCTGCTGGGGCGCCGCTTCCGGCAGGCCGGGGGCGAGCAGACTGTGCTCGGCGCTCTCCCGGCTGCGCACCATGTTCTCGATGCCCTCGATGCGGCTGATGCCCATCTGGAGTTCGGACTTCATCTGGCTCAATATGGAGGAAACGGAGTTGTCGAAGGAGTTCAGCACGCTGCCCAGCTCCGCCTGGAAGGTCTTGCCCAGCGTCTCGCGGAACTCATCGAGGCGGTCGAACAGGTTGGGTATTCGGTTCTCGACGTCCTTGACGCGCCGCCGGAAGCCGGCAACGTCCTCCTCGGCCTGTCGGACGCGCCCCTCCAGGCCGTTGATATCGTCCGAGAGGGATCCGGCCCGCTGCTCGATGCGCTCCTGGACGAGGTCGCCCTTCTGGTCGAGCTTCTTGGTCATGCGCTCGTCCAGCTCTCGGGCGCGTGCGTCGAGCCGCTTCTCCATGCGGCGTTCCAGTTCATCCAGTTCCCTGACCAGCCGGCGCACCTCGTCGGATGCGTCCCGTGCCGTGCCCAGCGCGCGCCTGGCCACGCCCTTGGCGCGGGCCAGCAGGATCTGCAGGATGACGAACACGATCAACGCCGCCACACAGCCCCAGAAGATGACCAGAGCGCGAATGTCACCGACACGATGGATGTGGACAAGGTAATCCCAGATGACCATGTGCTCCTCCCTTCGGGTTGCGACTCACACCGGCTCGGATACGCCGGCAGTATGCTAACGCAAGGTCGCGGCGAAGGCAACTCGCAGCGCTCAGTGGTTGCGCAGGGATCCAGTGCCGGGCGGGGCGGCAGGGATGATGGTCAGGGCTCGACGCCCAGCACGTGTTTGCCATAGAACCCGATGGCCTCCTCTGCACGCTGGAGCTTGCGCAGTTCCCTGCGCTCGCTGGGGTTCAGGTTGCGGTCTTTGCTGCGCAGGGGCTGCATCTTGCGTCGCACGGTCGCCAGTCGCGCCTTGACCAACTGCTCCAGCTCTTCGATGCGATGCTCACCGGCTTCCTGGACCATCTGGGCCCGCTCGCGCGCGCCCAGGGCCTTGTCGCGATAGGCGCGCTGGATCTCCCCCATGGTTTCCTGCTCGATCCGGTTGATGGCGGACGCGAGCAGATCGAGCTCCTCGATGCGACCGAAGGCGGCCTCGGCGTCCCACTTCTCCGAGCGCAGCGACGGCGTGGCGCCGGGCGAGCCGGGGCCGTCGGCCTTCTCCCCCTTGCCGCTGAGGCGGCGCAGCAGTTTGTCCCGATCGAGCTGGAGCTGACCGGGCATGCCGGTCTCCTCCATCTCGGTGGTCTCGGCGATGGCATCAATGTTGGCCAGCGGGACGTTGACCAGTCGCTTGCAGGACGGGCAGCGGATGACGTTGCCGCCCTCATAGGTCTTCCTTATCTTCAGGCGCTGGCCACAGTGCTTGCAGTGCCAGCGGACGTAGCCGTCGTCTTTGGCGGCCATGAGGGGATCCTTTCGCTCGGAGCCGACTGCATTCTACGCTAACCGCCGAGCGAATCCAAACCGTCCTTCAGTGCCAGCCGCAGCATATTGAGCGCGTGCTTCGCGGCCCTGTCCTTCACGCGCCAGCGGTCGCCGCGCAGCTCCAGCCGGCGCACCTGCGTCCGCCCATCGGCAGCGAGGGCAACGTAGACCAGGCCGACGGGCTTCTCGGGCGAGCCGCCGGTGGGCCCGGCGATTCCGGTGGAGCTGAGGCCCAGATCGGCCCCCGCCAGGTCGCGGGCGCCTTCCGCCATGGAGCGGGCCACTTCGGGGCTGACGGCGCCGTGCTCCTCTATCAGCCCTTCCGGCACGCCGAGCTGATGGACCTTTGCCGCGTTGCTGTAGGCCACCACGTCCAGGAGGAAGAACCGCGATATCCCCGGCACGTCCACCAGCATGTGACCGATCAGCCCGCCGGTGACCGACTCCGCCACGGCCAGGCGCCTGCCGGCGCGCTCCAACTCCTGGCTGACTGCTTCGGCCAGCGTGGCCACACCCCGCCCCAGGACCAGTTCTCCGAACCGCTCCTTCAGCATCTGGAAGTCCCGGTGGATCAGCTTCTCGGCCCCGCCCGGCGACTCGCCCCGTGCGCTGACCGTGACCGTTATGATGCCGTCGTTCACCGTGATGCCCAGGCTGGGGTTGCGCTCGGCGTCGGTCACGTCGCAGAGGCGCTCATCCACATCTGCTTCGGAGATAGGGAACAGGTGCACCGCGTCCACCCGTACGCAGCCGGGCGGCCCGAGCTGCTCCAGCAGGAACGGCAGCACGTGGTCAGCAAACATGTGGCGCATCTCGACCGGCACGCCCGGCAGGGCGATCAACCACCTGCCGTCCACCTCGCAGGCGAAGCCCCGCGCCGTGCCCCGCGAGTTGGGGAACACGCGCGCCTCGCTCGGTATGCGCGCCTGGGAAAGCTGCGCCGGAGTGGCCTGCCGGCCGAAGGTGGCCAGCCGCTGCTCGACGTGCCGCCTGCACGCTTCGTCCTCGACCAGTTCCCTGCCCACGGCGCGGGCGATGGCCCCCCGGGTGCGATCATCGGCCGTCGGGCCCAGCCCGCCGGTGACGATGACAAGGCAGCCGTCCTGGAGGGCGCGCTGAATCTCCCGCTCCAGCGCGTCCGGCTCATCGCCCACGGTGACCATGCGTCGCACGTGGAAACCGTGCACGCTGAGGCCGTCCGCCAGGAAAGCGGCGTTGCTGTCCACGGTGCGCCCCAGGACAAGCTCCTGGCCCGTGGAGATGATGGTGGCTTGCGGCGTCATTTGCCCTCGCGTGCGAGGGGCGTCACGACTCCAACTGCTCGACCAGTTCCCCCAGGTCACGGTGGAGCCGCTCGAGTTCGAGCAGCACGTCCCCCTGGCCCGCATCGCCCGGCACGCCAGAAGCCAGGCTGGTTGTGTGCGGACCCACCTTCAACGTGTACACGGCGTCTTCGTCTTCACGCAGGTACGCATAGTCCGCCATGCGCACGTAAAGCATATCGGCGGCCAGCATGTCCACCTGCTGCTCCGACGCGGGCACATCCTCATGGCCCACTTCAGCGCGCAACACCACGTAGATCCGCTCATCGGTTCGCACCACCTTCACGCTGACCTCGTGCTCCCCCAGCGCGTAGCGGACCCACTCCTCGTCCTCGTCACGAGTCGTATACTCGATCGCGAGCTCGCCCGACTTGATGGCCTCCGCCAGGGCATCCACATTCTCAAATGTCTTAGGCGGCTCCTCAGCCGGCGGCTCGGGCTCTTCGACGGCCTCCTGCTGTTCCGTCAGAAGCTCCTCGAGGGTGGGCTCTTCTATTTCCGCCATTTGCTCGGCCAGGATCAGCTCGGGGATCCCCTCCTCTTCTTCCTCGACCGGCTCCGGTTCGATCTCCTCGGGCGGTTCCTCCTCGGCCGCGTGCAGCATGGGGATCTCGGCGGCTTCTTCTTCCTCCCGGCCGGCGCCCTGGGCAATCTTCTCGTCCAGCAGTGCATCAATCGCGCTCTCCTCGGTCGCCGGTTCGGGTTCTGCGGGTGCGGGCGGTTCCTCCTCGGCGGCCGGTTCGGCCTCCTCCTCTTCCCCTGCGTCGCCGCCTATTCCCAGCCGCTCCAGCAGAGCCGAAGATTCGCCCGTGGTCTCCTCGGGCTCCACGTTGGGCTCGGCCGTCTCCGGCCGCGGCTGCGCGGGGCCGCCGCCGAAACGTTCCTTCAACTGGCCGCCGACGATCTCTTCGAACTTGGCGAACTGCTCGTCCGTAAGCCTCTCCTGCCAGACGGGATAGACGTGCTCCATGAACTCCCGCACCCTTTCCGGACCCCGCCCCTCGGGATCGGACACGCCCGCGTGGGCAGCCATGCAGGCGGCCCGGAACTTCTCCGCCAGCTCCTCAGACGGCTCGCGCGGGATGACCTCCGTCTGGTCCTCCAGCAGGGCGTTGAACACGTTCATGAACAGGGCGTAGGGCACCTCGCGGTCCCCCTCGCGGTAGATCTCCTGGATCTTACCTATGGGATCAACGCCGGACAGCATGGCAATCCTCCCGACTGAGTTCCCACTGGGTCCGCCGTGCTCAACAGCCCTGCTCGAGACGGTCAACCAGACCCATCAAACGGCGTCCGTACTCGACGTAACGGTCGTAGGCGCTTTGTGCCTCGGAAGCCGCCTTGCCCTCATGAACGACCGCAGCCAGGTGCGGCTCGATTGAAACCGCCCCGTCGTAGCCCCGCTCCAGCAGATCGCCCAGCACACGCTCGACGTCCCCGTCTCCTTCGCCGGCGTAGGTGTAGCGCATGCCTCCGTCCTCGCGCACGCCATCCTTGATGTGCACGTAGACGACGTGCTCCCTGACCGCAGCGTAGTACTGCCAGGGATCCTGCTCGTGGGCGACGGGGTTGCCGGTGTCCCACAGCAGTCCCAGGTTGGGGCTGCCGACCGCTTCGAGCATCCGGAGGGTCTGCTCGGGGCCCTGGCCGCCCCATCCGTCGCAGTTCTCGTGGACCAGAGTCACGCCCGCCTCCTCGGCCATCCGGGCCAGCGTGCGCAGTCGCGCGAATACTTCATCTCGCCACTCCTGCTCCGGCCAGCCGGCGTTCGGGTAGCTCATGATGCGGATGTAGCGGCATCCCACGCGCTTCATGCGGGGTATGGCCCGCTCCAGCTCGTGGCGGTCCACGTCCGGATGAATGGCAATGGGCCGGCCCCAGTTGCACAGTTGTGAGGCGAAGCAGGACACGGCCAGGCCCGCCTTGCTGACCTGCTCGATGGTCTCGTCGAAGGCCCGATCCGATAGGTCCGCCACGCCGATGCCGCTGACGTTGCGCAGCTCGATGTGCTTCCAGCCGAGCTGCCGGTGTGCCTTGATCTGGGTCTGGATGTCGCCGCCGGCTTCGTCGGCAATGCCTGAGAAGTACATCAGGAAGCCCTTCCCCGTCTCGTGCATCAAGCTGCCCCACAGGTCAGCATAACCCACAGTACGCCCGCAGCCGCGGACTGTCAAGTCGAAGTCTTGCGGGGAGGCCGTTCAGCACCGCGTCACATCCAACGGCCAGGGCGTGTTCATCAGGATCTGCAGAGCCGACCATATGCCCCCGGCGGCCGACATGTAGACAAGCGTCTGGCGAACGGCCGTTGCCGCGTCCCAACCCCGCGCGTCCGCTTCCCAATAGGTCCCCGGCACGGCGAACAGGAACAGCCCGACCAGGAACGCCGTGCCCCATCCGACACGCAGCAGCATCAGCACGCCGAACTGAACCAGGAAAAACGCGACGGCGAAGGGCACGCCAAGGATCCACTCGGCCACACGCCTGGCCCTGATCCAACCGATGCGCAGTAACACACACGTGTAGGCCACTATCACCGCCAGCCCAACGGCGAAGAGAGCCAGCGCGATCACGTGGGCCCGATTCCAGAGCGCCTTGCGGAGCCGGTTGACCGAGACCCGGAACTTCCGCCACAGACGGTGGGGATCGCTCCGTGGGCCCATCTCATGCCTCCCTCACAGGGAAGGGCGCTCCCGCGGCCTGCACACTCGCCGCTCAGGCCAGGTAGTCCAGCAGGCCGGCGACCGTGGCTTTGATGTCCTTGCGCTCGGCGATCAGGTCCAGGAAGCCGTGCTCCAGCAGGAACTCGGCGGTCTGGAACTCGTCGGGCAGCTCCTCGCCGATGGTCTCTTTGATGACACGCGGGCCGGCGAAACCGATCAGCGCGCCGGGCTCGGCCATCGTCACGTCGGCCATCGAGGCCCAGCTTGCCGTCACGCCGCCGGTGGTGGGATGTGTCATGATGCTGACGTAGGCGCCGCCGGCTCTGTGGAACCGCTCCAGGGCGGCGCAGGTCTTGGCCATCTGCATCAGGCTGTAGGCGCTCTCCTGCATGCGCGCGCCCCCGGAGGCGCTCACGGTCACCAGGGGCAGTTCGCGCTCCATGGCCAGCTCTACCGCGCGGGTGACCTTCTCCCCCACCACGCTGCCCATGCTGCCGCCGCGCCAGGCGGACTCCATGGCGCAGAACACCGCCGATCGCCCCTCGATGCGGCAGGTGCCGTAGATGACCGCTTCGTTCAGGCCCGTCCGCTCGATATCACCGGCTACTTGGTCCTGGTAGCTTTTGGCCGCGACGAACCCCAGCGGGTCGCAGGCCGTCATGTCGGCGTCCAGCTCATCGAACGAGCCCTCGTCGGTGTGCAGCGCAACACGCGCACGGGCGCCGATGCGGAAGTGGTGGCCGCACTCGGGGCAGATCTCCAGAAGCTCCTCGACGTTCTTCCGGTAGACCATCTCCCCGCAGCCGTCGCACTTGACGAACAGCCCGTCGGGCATGTCCTTCTTCTTACGACCCGGACGCAACATGACCTCCCTCACTCACATCAAGGGAACCGCAGATGAGCGCCGATAAACGCAGATTACGGCAAATCAGAATCCTGAACAACGACCTACTGGAGCCTCAACATCGCGTTTCACAATGTTGAACGCGCCAGCCAGGGATCGGCTTCTGGAGAGCGGCGCCAAGGGGCCGCACTCCAGAGACACGTGCCGCCGTCGGAACACCGACCGCACCCAATGAATCAACCTTGAAAGCGCACGCATGACGACAGATGAATTCTCACTGCCGTACCGTTGCCGTTGTTGCCGTTCATCCGCGTTCATCTGCGTTCATCGGCGGTTCCAACGCCTTTTCGGCGGCCTCGCGGAGGCGCCGGACGGCCTCGCCGGGCGGCACGTCCGCCTTGAACACGGCCGATGAGGCCACCATCACGTTGGCACCGTAGCGGACGGCGGTCCCGACCGTGTCGGGCCCGATGCCGCCGTCCACGTAGATATCTATATCGGAACCGAACATCTGACGCAATGCAGGAATCTTGTGACAGGCAGACTCCATGAAGCCCTGGCCGCTGAACCCGGGCTGTACCGTCATGGCCATCAGGCAGTCCACCTCACCCACCAGGGGCTCGATGACGGCGGGATCGGTGTCCGGTTTCAGCGCGGCGCCCGGCCGACCGCCGGCGTCGCGTATGCAACGGGCTATCTCGACCAGGTCGGCGTCCAGCTCGCCGTGGAACAGCACGTCCTCCGCGCCGGCCTCGACGAAGTGCGGCGCGTAGCGGGCCGGATTGGTGATCATCAGGTGGACTCCCACCGGCACCGATGCGCAGGAAGCCACCGCGCGGGCGAAGTATGGCCCGAAGATGATGTTGGGCGCGAAGTGACCGTCCGCTACGTCCACGTGGATGCCGTCAACACCGGCCTCCTCCAGCTCGGCCACCACGTCGGCCAGCCGGGTCAGATCGGCGTCCTGCAGGGAGGGGCATATCTTGATGCGCATGGCCGCTACCTACCACAGAAAGTCATTAACCGCAGAGGGCGCAGAGAACGCAGAGAAAGGCTACCTGAAAGGACGAGAAGGCTCGAAAGCGCCGGCATTACGGGGGACCCTTCCACGGCGGCGCCCGGCGTTCTGTCGTTGTGCCCTCTGCGTCTTCTGCGGTTCGCTTTGTCGCTGTTCAGTCCAGGGCAGCTATGCCGGGCAGCTCTTCTCCGCTGAGGAACGTCAGGCAGGCCCCGCCGCCGGTGGAGACATGGCTGATCCGGTCCTCAAGCCCGAGCTGCTCGACGGCTTCTGCCGTCTCGCCGCCGCCCACGATGGAGACGGCGTCGGAGTCGGCCAGGGCGCGGGCGATCGCACGTGTGCCCTCGGCGAACTGGTCTATCTCGAAGTAGCCGACCGGCCCGTTCCAGGTCACCAGCGCGGCGTCCCGGAGCTTCTGCTCGAACGCGGCGACGGTCCTCGGCCCGACGTCCAGCCCGATCCAGCCCTCCGGCACTTCATCGTCGAAAGTCTCCGCCTCGGAGTCCGGCGATATCTCCTGCGCGCATACGTGGTCGCACGGCAACACGATCTTGCCGGCGGCGGCTTCCAGTATCTGGGCGGCCACCTCCAACCGGTCGTCCTCTACCAGCGAGTCGCCGACCGAGACGCCCTGCTGCTTCAGGAAGGTATAGGCCATGGCGCCGCCGATGAGCATGGCGTCCACCTTGTCCAGCAGGTTGTTGATGACCGTTATCTTGTCGCTGACCTTCGCGCCGCCCATGATGGCCACGTAGGGGTGATCCGGGCTCTCGGTGGCGCGGGACAGGTAGTCCACTTCCTTCTCGATCAGCAGCCCGGCCGCCGACGGAAGGTAGTCGGCCACACCGGCGGTGCTGGCGTGCGCGCGGTGGGCGGTGCCGAAGGCATCGTTGACGTAAAGGTCAGCCAGGGAGGCGAGCTGCCGGGCGAAGTCGGGATCGTTGGCCTTCTCGCCCGCGTGGAAGCGCGTGTTCTCCAGCATCAGCACGTCGCCGTCGCCCAGGTCAGCCGCCGCCTGCTCGGCCTCCGGCCCCACGCAGTCGGGGGCGAACGCCACGTCGGTCTCCAGCAGCTCGCCCAGGCGGGCGGCCACCTTCTCCAGGCTGAGTGCGGGATCCCGCTCGGCCTCGGGCCGGCCCAGGTGGCTCATCAGTATCACCCGCGCGCCGCGCTCGATGGCGAACTCGATGGTGGGCAGCGCCTTGCGGATGCGCAGGTCGTTGGTGATCCGGCCCGTCTGCTTGTCCAGCGGCACGTTGAAATCCACGCGCATCAGCACGCGGCTGCCCTGCATCTGGTCGGCCAGGTCGCGTATGGTCTTCATGCAGTCACCTCCCCCGTCGGCTGTCCTCACCCCTTCGGCAGGCGCGGCGGACCTACCGCAGGTTGAGCGGCCCTCACATGGCGGCTGCCTTATCCATCAGGTCAACCACGCGGTTCGAGTAGCCCCACTCGTTGTCGTAGAAGGCCACCACCTTGACCATCCTGTCGGCCAGGACCATAGTGCTGTCGGCGGCGAAGATGGCGCTGTGGGGGTCGTGCAGGCAGTCGGTGCTGACGATGGGATCCTCGGTGTAGGCCATGATGCCCTGCATCGGGCCCTCGGCGGCCTGCTTCATCGCGGCGTTCACAGCATCCACGCCGGCATCCTGCTCCAGCTCGGCCACCAGGTCCACCACGCTGCCGGCCGGCACCGGCACGCGCAGGGCCATGCCGTCCAGCTTGCCGTTCAGCGCGGGGATGGCCGTGCCGATGGCCTTCGCGGCGCCGGTGGTGGTGGGGATGATGTTGACTGCGGCGGCCCGGCCGCGGGCGAACTTGCTGTGGATCTGGTCGCAGGTCACCTGGTCGTTGGTGTAGCCGTGTACGGTCGTCATCAGCCCGCGGGCCACGCCGAAGGTATCATTGAGCACCTTGGTAACAGGCCCCAGGCAGTTGGTGGTGCAGGAGGCGTTGCTGATGCAGGTGTGCGCGGGCTCGAGCACGTCGTCGTTGACGCCCAGCACGATGGTGGCGTCCACCTCGTCCTTGGCCGGCACGGTCAGCAGCACCTTGCTGGCCCCCGCCTCCAGGTGGTCGCCGTAGCCGATCTTCTCGCCGCTGCGCGTGCGGAAGACGCCGGTGGACTCGACGGCGAAATAGACGCCCATCTCGTCCCAGGGCAGTTCCTTCGGCGACCGGATGGTCAGGACCGGTATCTCCACGCCGTCCACCACCAGTGTGTCCGCGTCGGGGGCCTCCACCTGGCCCGGATAGCGGCCGTGGACGCTGTCGTAGTTGAGCAGGTAAGCCAGGTTGTCGGCGTCGGCCAGGTCGTTGACCGCCACCACCTCGAAGTTGTCCCGCTCCATCATCACCCGGAAGACCAGCCGTCCGATGCGCCCGAACCCGTTAATGCCGACCTTGATAGCCATTCGGTGCGACTCCTTTCAGCAAGTGCCGGTTACGCAAGCCATCCGTGATCGCGGGCACGCCGCCGGGCAGGGCGCCTGAGATACGGCGGTAGCCTGCTCGACAGCGGTCGCCCCCACGAGTAGCTGACTATAATCGGCGCCCCCCGCGCTGTCAAGCTCGACGCGCCGGACACGGAAAGGGACAGCACCCGACAGCCGGGGTTACTTCGATATCCCGTGCGCAATGCGCACAACCGCTGCCAGCAGCAGAACGGCACCGGCGGCCACGAACGAGAGGCCGACATAGGGCAGACCCCAGTGAGGTTGTTCGCCGGGGCGTGAAACGACGACGGCCGCCCCGTTCCAGCGGCGGCCGAACTGAGTGAGCGCCTGGGTGTAGGGCTCCGCAGGTGGGTCCACCACAGTCAACTCGCCTTCGTGGTCGGTCCACACGACCACAAAGTGGTTGCCGTCCACGGGGGCTATGGCCGGGGTGGCTGGGTTGATACTGAGCAGGTCTTCAAGGTCCAGGGAGTAGCAACGGGCCTCGAGCCCCAATTCGCGGGCGGCCTGGGAAAGAGCGCCCAGCGACGCCCCGCGGCCGGGCTGCGCCCCACTGAGATTCGCCAGGTGGGTGAGCTCTGCCCGGACCCCGAGCCGACGCGCGCAGAAGCACAGGCATCGCGGCCCGCAAAGGTAGGAGTTTTCATCAGGTTGCGCTGTACCTGACGCGCGCGCAGACGCCAGGACCGCCAGCAGAAGCAGAACGGGCAGTGTTCGCTTCCAGCGCGCGCCACGCCGCGCCCGAGGTCTATTCCTCATGCTTCAGCAGATCGGAGACATTGGTACCGGCCGGCAACTGGGACTGCCAGTCGAAGAGCGATGCGTCCACCGGCTGGTTCAGGCGGACTGCCACCTCTTTCACGCTCAGGTAAGTCTGCGATACCGGGTTCGGCTGGCCGGCGCTCCAGGAGGTCAGGCGCCACAAGCCCCCGCCCGCTGGTTCATACCTGAAATGGATCGTGCGCGCCGAGCTTTCATAGCGGAGCACGGAATAGTCCATGTCCTCGGCCAACCAGTAACGCGAGCTGTCGGTGGTGTCGTACATGCTCCGCCGGTATTCCATGACGACACACGGATGACCATCGTAAGTTACCCGCTCTACAGGGAACAGCTCGTAAGGCTGAGCGAGCCCAACTACCGGGTCCAGCATTCGATATGCGATCACGACAGGAATCACGTCGGGCACGGTGTGTCGAAGGAAGTTGGCATCCACAACTGCCGCCTCGTGGGCGCCGAAGTAGCTGACACATGTGCCGCCCTCCAGCATCCAGAGGCTGTCCTGCGTATCGAAGAAGTGTCCCCCATCGGCGGCTGTCCACGTGGGGCCACCCACGGCTGCATACATTCTGGAACCGTCGATGACGATGCTCACCGATTTCTGCTTCTCGGTGTCCTTCGGTGGACCGCCTTGCATATCGAAGGCCCCCATCTCATCCTGCGTCGGGCGGGAGTACTTCGGTACGAGCATGCGATGTCCGGAGCTATACTGAATGGTATGGGCGGCAATCTCGCGGGCCCGCACGCCGCGGACCACTTCCTCCCTGGTGGGGGCCTCGGCGGCCTCCTGTGCCCTGCACGTTCGCAGTACGTCCGTAGCCCCTAACATGACTGCGGCGGTCACTACCATGGAGATGCTCACCACGGCACATGCGACGGCTCGCCAGTGTTCTCGTAAGTATCCCATGCTCCCTGCTCCTAACAGAGTTTCTCTATCGGTGCAGTTTCCCAGCAACGCCGTGTGGGGGCGCTACGGAGTACAGGCCGTGTCTGCCACCGTGTAACTGCCCAGGATTGCTCCGTAAGCGGAATCGCCCTCAACCGGATGTATCAAGTCGTCAGGGCATGCGTAGCTGCCGTGCTCGTGCACGTCCAACTGCAGGCCCTTCCCTGTTTGGGTGACTTCCCAAGGCGTGGTGGAGCGGGCCGTCGCGTTCGCGAATGCGAAGCCCAGTTTGACTTCGGGGGCGAACGGCCTCCAGTACTTATGGCCCAACGGTCCATCAGGCCCCTGTGTGAGTATCCAGACCTCCTTGTCCGCACAGCCGTACGTACAGTTCGCTCCGGCCGTCAGCTGCGCGAACGCAGCATCCGCCACCCGCGTCCCATCTGAGCACAGAGCCGTGCCCGCCGCCAGCAGGAGCAGGCCTGACACGGCAAGCAGCCAGTTCTTCATGCTACCCTCCTGTAGTAGAGGCAACAAGTGCTTCTTCGCCTTCGCCAACCTGGTCCTCCGCCGCCTGCCGGGCTTGTCCGGGCTCCCGATCCACCACATATGCACTGATCGGCACGCGTACCGATTGAGTCCTGCCCTCGGATGTGCGCACGCCAAACCTCAGTGTCAGATCCTCCGGGAG
>JAWOCH010000133.1:0-3656 GCA_046483865.1 Candidatus Brocadiia bacterium
CCCGTGCCCTTCGACACCAGATCGATGCCAACGTTGGCGTCGTCGCCCTGGGCCGTGATGGTGGGCGCGTTGCCCGTGGCCGCTGAGGCGATCTTCAGTTCATTGACGGAGGTCGCCACGGAGTCGAAGACGGCGATCTCCTCGCCGGCGTTGTTGGCCAGCGTGATGCCGGTGTCGGATTCGCCAGTCGCCTTGATGACCGGGTTGTTGCCCGTGGCCGCGCTGGCGATAGTGATCTCGTTGACCGAGCTGGCCACCGAATCGAGGATCAGGATCTCCTCGCCGGCGTCGTTCTGGAACGTGATGCCGGTATCGTCCTCACCGGTGCACGCGATAGTCGGGTTGTTGCCGGTGGCGGCGTTGCCGATGGTGATCTCGTTGACTGCCGACGCTACACGTGCTGTCTTCAGCAGCTCGAGGCCGCCGGCATCATGCAGCTCGACGGTGCCGCTGCCCTTCGCGCGCAACACCAGGTTGATGTTCGTGTCATCGCCGGCGGCTGCCAGAACGGGGTCGTTGGTCGTGATGGCGTTGACCACGGCTACGTGGTTGACGGCGCTGGACGTGGCGGTCAGTTCCAGGGATTCGTTGCCATTGCTGTCATCCAGCGTGGTGAAGGCGTTCTGACCGCTGCCCTCGGCGGGCAGAAGCCGGATCACGTCACCGTCGTCGGTCGCCGCATCCAGAGCGATGCCGATAGGCTCGCCGGTTGCGGTGTCATCCACCTTGCCACTGGCGGCGCCGTAGAGCGTGGCGCCCGCGCTGAACGCGCCGGCTGCCGTCACCTTGCGCACGCCGGGGTTGTTCCAGAGTTCGACCGGGACGTAGTCGCCGGCCGACACGCTGTCGAGGTTGTGGGGCAGGACAACTCCGATGCTGTCCTCACCGGCCCCGGCCAGCGCCGCCTGCCCTGAGCTGTAACTCACCCGGAGGTAGGCGTCAACGCTGGAGGACGCGGCTTTGAATGTGATGATTCCGCCTTGTGAATCGGCCATTGTGCTCTCTCCTGGCTATGGGGGGGTTCGCTTGCGGCTCAGTCCGCGTCAGGCGAGGGTGGTGCGCCCGTCGCCTTCACGTAGAGTTCCGGATGTTCGCGGGCGATCTGGGTGGCCGCCTCGGTGTAGGTCAGGCTCTCTTCCTTCTGGAGAGCCTGCACCCTGGCCATGAACGTTTCGTTCTGCGGCTCCGGCGCGTGCTCGATGTCTTCAGCGCCGTCCAGGACCTTCTCCTTCAGGTCCCTGGCTTCGCCCTGCAGCCGCTCGATCTCCGCGCGCAGCTTTTCGCACTCAGTGCGGGCGGCTGACAGGGCGGCGCGGTAGGCCGCGACGGCGTCCTTGCGGCCGGCCATCACGTCCAGCGCCCCCTGCGCGCCCAGGTCACTCTCCAGCTCATCCACGTCCAGGGTGGGCGCGGCGGCTGTCTCCTGTGTCTCTTCGTCAGCGGCGTCCGTTTCGGGCGCCTCGACGTCCTTCTCGTCGGCCATTTCGGCCTCCTCAGGCTTGTTGCGCTTGAAGATGTCAGTGATGCCCATCTGGTCATCTCCCGTCTGGTAGGGACTGGTCTGCGGCCCGTCGTCCACCATGGCCGCGAATGCCTCTTCTGCCGTTTCAACTCGGTCAATCAGGCCCAGCTCAGCGGCCTCCGGAGCCACCCACGTGCGGCCGGTCGCCAGGGCGGTCACCTGCGTCGCGCTCAGGTCCTTTCGCCCGCGCACTACCGTGTCCACGAACTGGCCCGCCTTCGTGTCGATGCGCTCCTGGATCGGCTCCAACTGTTCATCGGTGATCGGGGCGCCGATGATGCCGGTGCCCTTGAACTTCCCGGAGCTGATGACGTGCGTTTTCACGCCCGCCTCCTCGAACGCCTTGCTCCAGTCATCCAGCACGGCATAGACGCCGATGCTTCCCACGTCTGCCGTCCGGTTTGCGCTGACGGTGCCCGCCTGGCTGGCGACCCAGTAGGCGGCCGACGCGCCGAGGTTGGCAATGTGCGCGTGGACGGGCTTCTGGTCGCCAGCGGCCCAGACGGCGTCGGCCAGCTCATCGGTGCCGTCTATGTAGCCGCCCGGCGAGTCCACGTAGAGGTAGATCGCATCCACACCCGCATCGTCCACGGCCGCGCGCACGGCATCCCGGACGTCCATCGGATCGGTGGCGTAGCCGGCCGTGACAGCGTAGGAAGGGGCGCCCTCATAGATGACGCCGGTGATCTCGATGACGGCCACCCCGTCCACGGTCTGGAAGGGGGGCTTCTCCGGTTCCGCCGTCTCATCCGGGAAGCTGAGCAGCAAGGCCGTTGCCAGATCCGTGCGCGCGGCGACGGCGCGATCCCGCAGCTTCTCCAGGTGGGTCAACTCCATCGCCCACGGCCTGCACTTCAGGGGTGTGCGATTCATTCTTCGTCCTCGTCTTCAGTGTCAGGGGGCTCGCCGTCCGAGTCTTTCGCGCGCACCGCGCTTTCCGTCTTGCCCTGGGACAGCCCGGCCAGCGGCCGCCAGATCTCCGATGCCTTGATGCCGCCCTCCGTTGCCTCTTCGACTTCCTTGGCGTCCTGCCACGCCTCAATCATCTCTTCTTTGCGCTGGTGACGGGTCTCCCGCACGTCACGGCCGAGGCTGGAGAGCGCCTGCGTCTGGGTGGCGATGGTCCGGTCGATCTTGTCTGCCCAGGCTTCGATTTCCTTTTTCTCGTCAATCCAGGGCCAGCCTGGCACATCGATGGTGTGGTCAAAGATTCGCGGCCGCCAAACCAGGCGCCCCTGCGCGATGGCCCGGCCGATCTGCCAGTGATACCAGGGGGTGCAGAAGCGCCGGACGAGGTGTTGCTGCCACTTGCGAAACATCAGGAACGCTTGGAGCAGGATGGTGCGCGAGACGCTGTAGTTGCTCTTGCCCCAGTCCAGCAGCGTGACCTCCATCGGCAGCCCGATGGGCACGCAGTAGAGCCGCACGAACAGCCGGACGGATTCGGTGAAATTCATGCTCGGCCGGTTCTGCGTGACCCCCTTGACTTCGTCGCCGGCCTCCCCCTGGTACATGATCGCGTAGCCGACCTCCGTGAGCCGCCGGGCCAGCTCCCCGGTATCCACGTTGGGCTTGTCCTCCACGTTGTCCCGATTGGACGTGATGGCCGGACGGTTCCTGCCGTCTTTGCGCGTGATTGAGAGGACAAGCCGGGACATGACCTGCCAGGAGATAGCCTCGCTCGTGAGCACGTCTTCCAGGCGGTGCGCGATAGGCATCCCGCTGACGTTGAGTGGCAAGCCGCGCGTGGCGCTCATGCGCCGGGGGAGGGTGGGCAGCCAGAAGGCGTTGCGGGCGCGGATTTCGCTGCCCGATGCGGCGCGCACAAAGCCGTAGTCGCTCACGTCGGCGATGTGAAAGCCGAGGATCCGCCCCAACCTGTCCAGCTTCACTCCCTGCTCCCAGCGGGTGCCATCCTCGTTGCGGGTCGAAGCGCCGTAGCCCTTCTTGATGCGCTCGGATTCGACGTGCTGGAACGTGCCGTCTGCGCGCTTGAGGGCGACCTGGTCGCCGGCGCTCCACATCTCCATCAGCACCAGGCGCAGCAGGTCCTGCATGGGGTGCTGTTCACGCACTTCCGGCTTGTCGAGCAGGGGCGGGAGTATCTCCTGTTCAATCTTGCGGTTCACGCCGT
>JAWOCH010000166.1:0-5565 GCA_046483865.1 Candidatus Brocadiia bacterium
CTGACCGATGAAGCGCAAGCGTTGCTCAAGGAGTTTATGCGGCGGCTTGAGCCGGAGCTTGGGCCAGGCGGCCGATACGAGCACATGACGGGATGGGCGGGCAAACTGCCTGGGGCTGTCGCGCGGATCGCCGGCGGCCTGCATCTGGGCCACCGCCCCGCCGAGTTTGCGCCGTGGCGGGCGCTGGTCGAGGCAGACACCATGAGGGCAGCACTTGCCCTGGGGGAGTTCTACGCAGCCCACGCGGAGCGTGTGCAGGGAGCATACGGTGGAAGCCCCGAGGCCCGCATGGCGGGGCGCGCGTTGGGATGGATCAAAGGGGCAGGCGTTGACACGTTCCCCGTCCGTGACCTGTACCGGGCGTTGGGCGTGCGCAAGGCGGACGCGGAGCAGGCGTTGTCACTACTGGAAGAAACTGGCCACGTCCGGCCCGCGGCGGATGCGGCGAATGGAGACGAAGGGCGATGTGGCCGGAAGCCAAGCCCGGTGTGGGAGGTCAATCCCGCAGTTCTGGAGCATTCTGTCAATTCTGTCAATTTTGTCAAGCCTGTCGCGGAGAGCGCACGTGGGGCGGAACTTGAGGATAGACCCGCCAGGATCGCGTAATCCTCTCCTTGACTTATGCGCGGCACGGAAGTATGATGTTGGCATGGACGGGCAACGGAAGAAGAGGACGGAGGCTCAGTTGTATGCCGACCGCCACCTGCGCACCGGCCGGCCGCCAAAACCTGCGGACACTAAGAAAGGCGAGCGCATTACGGTTAACATGACCCGCACTGAACGACAGGCCCTGGAAGCGGATGCCGCCAGGGCGGGCATGTCGCTCTCCGCCTACCTGGTTAGCTGCTGGAAACGCGTCAAATCGCAAGGGGCCTGAATGATGGCAAACATCTACCGCAAGCGCTACTACCGAGATCTGCCCGACGAGGCGGACGTGCGCCAGAGAAGCGGTAAGCCGGTCGCTCACTGGACGGACGGAAACGGACGGAAGCGGACGGCGGACGTAACGGATGACGGCGAACGTATCGTCGTCGAATCGCGGGTATGGTATGCCCGTTACCGCGACGCGAACGGCAGAGAGCGGAGGGTCTCCACAAGATGCCGGGACGAACAGGCAGCCCGGCAGGTTCTGGCGGATCTCCTGGCTGAGGTCGAGAAGATCAAGGCCGGCATCCTGACCCCTCAGGAAGTGCAAGCCGCCCGCCAGGGCGAACGCCCACTACGAGAGCATTTCGACGACTACCTGGAGTATCTCAAGGCCAAGACGGTTCGTGGGCGCTCAGTGTCGAAGCAACATCGTGACAACGTGGCCCGGCAACTGGCCTGCCTGGCAGACGAGTGCTCCCTGCGGTGGCTCAGAGATATCACGCGGCAAAGGCTGGTGCGATGGATGAACGCGCAGGCCGACGCCGGGGAGCGCGGGCCCAGGACGACCAACACATACCGCGCGGCGCTGGTCGCTTTCTGCAACTGGGCGGTCCAGGAAGGGCGCCTCATCACGAATCCGCTCGAAGGCCTGCCGAAGGCCGATGAGACTGAGAAACGGCGGAAGCGCCGCGCCCTGAGCCTCAAGGAACTGGCGGCGTTGTTTGAGGCCGCCCGGACTCGTCCGCTGCGTGACGCACTCACGATCCGCACGGGTCCCGACAAGGGTAAGCTCCTGGCGAAGGTCCGGCCCTCCGAGCAGGAACGCCTACGTCAGCTTGGCCGTGAGCGGGAACTCATGTACCGGACGCTGGTTTACACGGGCCTTCGCAAGGGCGAGCTTGCGAGTCTCACTGTGGGCGACATGCATCTGGACGAGCCGCGGCCGTACGTCCTGTTGAGGGGCAAGAACGCGAAGAGCGCCAGGCCCGCCCACATCCCGCTTCGGCAGGACCTCGCTGGCGACCTGCGTGACTATCTGGCGGAGAAGCTCTCCGCCTACCAGATGAATACGTTGGCCGACGGGAGGAAGGCCGTCCCCATCTGCCTGCCGGCCGATATGGAGGTCTTCACCGTGCCAAAGGGCCTCATCAAGATATTCAACCGTGACATTGGCGCGGCGGGCATCCCGAAGAAAGACGCGCGAGGACGGACCGTGGATGTCCACGCGCTGAGGCACACCTTCGCCACGATGCTGTCCAAGGCAGGCGTCAAACCCCGGATGGCTCAGGGGCTGGTTCGTCACAGCGACATACGGCTCACGATGAACACCTACACGCATCCCGAGCTTCTCGACTTCCAGTCGGCCGTTGAATCGCTGCCGTGCATCACGGAGCATCAGCACGCGTCAGAGACGGCACGCGCCACCGGAACGGATGGCGGCGACGACAGTGGTGCCGGAATTGGTGCCGAGATTGGTGCCGTAAGGCAGGAAACCGGGGGCGACCGCCGACATGCCATGTCGGGCCGCCGGGGGGAGCGTGCCGTGTGGGACGAGCCGCAAGTCTATGGCCCTGACGAAGATAGGCAAAGGCTGACAGGCGCGGTCGGGGAGAAGGCTGGAGCGGGCGAGGGGATTCGAACCCCCGACTTCCAGCTTGGGAAGCTGGCATTCTACCGCTGAATTACGCCCGCTCCGCAGGCCTCCATTCTATGCCGATAGGCGGGGGGGCGTCAAGGCATTCGCCGGCATTGGGCAGATCCGCTGCTCCGCGCAAAAGGGCCTTGACAAAGTCCGTCTGCCGGGCATAATGGTCCGCGGCCGAGACGCATGCGCTCTGGCGGGAGGCCCTACCATGAACGACTCCACGGCACCGTGACGCACCGACCGGGCTGAGCGCTGTCGGTCACACACGTTCGAGCGCGCCCGCCCCCGGGCGTCGCAGTATCCGGTTCCCCCCCAACAAGAGCCTGACGCGGGGCACATATGGCTGACAACAGACCACGCGTTGAGCCGCACCTGGCGGACGGCGAGGAGCTGCTGCAGGTGACGGAGACGGACCTGACGCGGCAGGGGCAGTTCGGCCGCCGGTGGGTGGCGGTCACCGATCGCCGCGTGCTGACCTTTGGGGAGGACGGGCCGGCCGGTCAGCCTGAGACGGCCTTCGAGCTGGAGCAGATGCGCTCGGTGCGCAGCCATCACCTGGTGGGCCAGGTGGCGCTGCAGGCGGAGTTGGACGGCCGGCGCGTGGAGCTGGCGCGGGGGTCCAATTCGCTGGCCCCAGAGTTCAGCCGGCTGGCGAAGGCGCTCAACGATGCCTGCGAGAAGCGTGAGAGGCCGGAGTTCCCCGAGCAGCAGGAGGAGCCCCGCCACTGCCCCCGCTGCGGCCGGCTGCTGCCGGAGAAGGGCAGCTTCTGCCCCGCCTGCCTGAAGAAGCGCGAGGTCCTGAGTCGCTTCTGGCGTTACATGCGGCCCCACCTGGGGAGGCTGCTGCTGGCGGTCAGCGTGATCATGGTCACGACGGCCGGCGCGGTGCTGCCGCCGTTGCTGGTGAAGGTGCTGGTGGATCAGGTGCTGCTGGGCGACGGAGGCCGGCGACTGCTGCTGATCCTGATCGCAGCGCTGGTCGGGACACGACTGGTGACCACCGGCCTGGAGATAGTGCGCGGACGTGTGGTGGCGGCCCTGAGCGCAGGCATCGTGCATGACCTGCGCTTCGACCTCTACCAGGCGGTGCAGGCGCTGACGCTGAAGAGCTACGACAAGACGCAGACGGGCACGCTGGTGTCGCGTCTGACCCACGACACGTCGCGGGTGAACTGGTTCTTCATAGACGTCGGGGTGTTCATCATGCCGAGCGTGCTGCAACTGGTCGGCATCCTGGTGATGTTGTTCGTGCTGAAGGCACGGCTGGCGCTGTGGGTGCTGCTGCCGGTGCCGGTGGTGGTGGTCGTGACTCGCTGGTTCTACCGCCGCCTGCGGGGCCTGTATCATCGCGTCTGGCAGCGGCACGCCATGATGAGCGCGCGAGCGACGGACACCATCTCGGGCATCCGCATTGTGAAGGCCTTCAGCCAGGAGCCGAAGGAGATGGACCGCTTCCGCGAGCGGAGCGTGGCGGTGGCCGACGCGACGGTCACGGCCGAGTCCATGTGGGCCACCGGCCGGCCGCTCATCGGCATGGTCATGGCCACCGGCAGTTTCCTGGTGTGGTATTTCGGCGGGCTGGGTGTGATGGAAGGCGACGTGACGTTTGGGACGATGATGGCGTTCCTCAGCTACCTGTGGATGTTCTACGGGCCGCTGGGGATGATGACCGGCTTCGTGGACTACATCAACCGCTCCTTCACGGCGGCGCAGCGCGTCTTCGAGGTCATTGACGCCGACCAGGAGGTCTACGAGGATCCCGACGCGAAGCCGCTGCCTGAGGTGGACGGAGCCATCCGCTTCCAGGACGTGGAGTTCGGCTACGTGCCGGACCGCCCCGTGCTGAAGGGGATGGAGATGGACATCCGGCCCGGGGAGATGATCGGCCTGGTCGGCCGCTCCGGCGCGGGCAAGACGACGGTGTGCAACCTGATCTGCCGCTTCTACGACGTGGACGAAGGCGCCATCACGCTGGACGGGACGAACCTGCGCAAGGTGAAGCTGCGCGACCTGCGGCGCCACATCGGCATCGTGCCCCAGGAGTGCTTCCTGTTCAACGGGACTATCGCGGAGAACATCAGTTACGCCAAGGCGGGGGCCACGCGGGAGGAGGTCATCCGCGCGGCCACAGCGGCCAACGCCCACGGGTTCATCATGCGCAAGCCGGACGGCTACGACACGATGGTCGGCGAGCGCGGAGCGCACCTGAGCGCCGGGGAGAAGCAGCGCGTCGCCATCGCGCGCGCCATCCTGCACAACCCAAAGATTCTCATATTGGACGAGGCCACCAGTTCGGTAGACACCGAGACGGAGGCGCTGATCCAGGAGGCGCTGGGCCGGCTGGTCTACGGGCGGACGACCTTCGCCATCGCCCACCGCCTCAGCACGTTGCGCAACGCCGATCGGCTGGTGGTCATCGAGGACGGCAAGCCGGCCGAGATGGGCACGCACGAGGAGCTGATCGCCGGCAAGGGCACCTATCAGAAGCTGGTCGAGATGCAGTCCAGCATGTCATCCGTCACCGCCGTGGGAGGATAGCGGCTCGTTATCCGGTGGGCGCGGCGTCCTTTGGGCTTCGAAGCCTTGGCGCAGCAGGCTCGCCGCGCCCGGTCCGGCGGGGACGCCGGACCTACCTTTCTTGTTAAAGGGCAGAGAGGGAACAGGCCATGCCGCGAGAGGTCGAGCTGAACATAGACCCGGAGATCCGGGAGCCGCACTTCGAGGGCATGGACCCGGCCCGTCTGCGGCTGTTCGAGGACGGCAGCGGCCGGCTGCGGCTGACGGTGCGCGGGCAGCGCTCCTATCTGGACGTGAAGGTCGCTCACGCGTTCCCCTTCTCGGTACCCGACCGTTACGTGGGCTTCCTGGACGGCAAGGACAAGCTGATAGTCACCGTCCCGGACCCGGACCAGATGGACGAGGAATCGCGCCGGGCGGTCGAGCGCCACCTGCGGGATCCCGAGCAAATCGCCGTCGGACTTAACGAGAGAGATCCCCAGCTGCACGACCTCTACCGGATCGATATTACCACCGGGGAGCGGGAGCTTATCTAC
>JAWOCH010000203.1:0-2504 GCA_046483865.1 Candidatus Brocadiia bacterium
GCGATGGGGGGAGTCTATCGGCCGGGCAACTCCCCGTCAAGCGTGCTGCCCCTTGAGGCGTCTGCGCTGTGCGGACGCGCAGAAGCGCGTCCCTCCAAATGTAGCACGGCCGCCCTCGGCTGTGGGCGCCCTGTCCCCCGCCGGCTCACTGCCTTCGCAGGCACGCACAGCAGGAGGCAGAGCGGACGCGCAGAAGCGCGTCCCTCCAAGTGTAGCACGGCCGCCCTCGGCCGTGGCCGTCCCGCCTCTGCCCGGTAGGCGCGGCGTCTCGCCGCGCCTGGTCCGGCGGGGACGCCGGACCTACCCAGTTTCTGCAGCACAGGCGGACGCGCAGAAGCGCGTCCCTCCAACGGCACGTCACGGACCGTATCCGTCGGGCGCAAACGGTCCCCTCATCCGACCTCCACCCACACCGAGCCCTGCTCGGCGGACTCGACGGCGGCGTAGATGAACTGCATCCCCCGCAGCCCGTCGTATACCGTCGGGAACTTGTAGTCCGCGGTGGCCATCGGCTCGCCCTCGACGTGCGCCCGTATGGCTTCGGCGGCGTCGGCGTAGATGTTGGCGAACGCCTCCAGGTAGCCCTCCGGATGGCCCCAGGGCACGCGGGTGACCTCCATGGCCTCGTCGGTCAGGTATTCGTCCCGCCCGCGGGTGTAGACCTCGCGCGGTTCGCCGTAGCGGTAAACCGACATGTAGTTCGGGTTTTCCTGGTCCCAGATGATGCCGCCGCCGGAGGCGTAGACGCGCAGCCACAGGTGGTTCTCCTCCCCGGTGGCTATCTGGCTGCAGGCCAGGATGCCCTTGCCCCCGCCCTCGAGGCGCAGCAGGATGTTGGCGTCCTCGTCCAGCTCCCGGTCCGGCAGGAAGGTGCTCTTGTCGCAGCACAGCTCCACCACCTTCTGGCCGGTGACGTATTCGAGCAGGTTGAACGCGTGAGTGCCCACGTCGCCGATGGTGCCGGCGATGCCGGACTGCTGCGGATCGGTGCGCCAGATGGCCTGCTTGCTGCCCTCCTTCTCGTGGGGATACATAAGGAACTCTTGCAGGTACTCGACCATCACCTTGCGCACCTCGCCCATGTCGCCGGACTGGAACATCTGCCGCGCCTGGCGCACCAGGGAGTTGCCGGTGTAGTTGTGAGTCAGGCAGAAGACCAGGCCGGTCCTCTCGACCAGCTCCACCAGCTCCTCGGCCTCCTCCAGCGTGTAGGTCATCGGCTTGTCCAGCACGACGTGGAAGCCGGCCTCCAGGAACGCCTTCGCGATCGGGAAGTGGGACACGTTGGGCGTGACGATGGAGACGAAGTCCATGCGCTCGCCCTCCGGCAGGTCGGCCTCCGCCTCCGCCATCTGCTGGTAGCTTTCGTAGAGGCGTGACTCGTCCAGATACAACTCCTCGCCGGTCTGGAGGGTTTTGTCGTAGTCGCGGGAGAAGCAGCCCGCTACCAGTTCTATCTGCTGGTCCATCGCTGCGGCGATGCGGTGGACGGCGCCGATGAAAGCGTCCGGCCCGCCGCCGACCATGCCCATCCTCAGCTTGCGTTTCCATGATTCCATTGGTGTGTCTCCTCTCACCGATGGGTAGGCGCGGCGTCCCCGCCGCGCGAGGTCCGGCGAGACGCCGGACCTACCGGTAACCCGGGGATAAGGTCAGATCCCATGTGCCCTAAAGCTGCACCCAGCCGCCCTCGCGGTGGCTGCGCATCACTGCCTCGCACAGCACCACCTCCCGGTGCCCGTCCTCGAAGGTCGGGAACTGCGCCGGGGCGCTGAAGTCGCCCGCCTGCACGTACTCGTAGAACGTGCGGAAGCAGTGCTTGAACGTGTCGGGGTAGCCCTCGGGGTGGCCGCCGGGGAACGATGCGAACTCCGCTGCCGTGTCCGACAGCAGCGCCGGGTCCCGCAGCAGCTCCCCGTTCGGCTCGTCGCGATGGCCTATCCACAGCTCTCCCGGCTCCTCGCTGTTCCACTGCAGGGCGCAGCGCGAGCCGGCCAGCTCGTAGCGCAGGCAGTTCTTCCGCCCCGCCGTGGTCTGGCTGACCCACAGGCAGCCGTGCGCGCCGCCGCGATAGTGGAACATGATGCAGCCGAAGTCGTCGGTGGTGATCTCTATATCTTCGGTCGCGACGGCCTTCTCCTTCTTCCCGCTGAAGGTGTCCACCTCGCCGGTGGGGCGCTTGCGGATGGGGTGGACGGTGTAGAGATCGGCGCAGAGGGCCTCCACCTCCAGGCCCGTGATCATGTGGACCAGGTCCATCCAGTGGGTGCCGATGTCGGCGACGGCGCGCAGCTCGCCGCCTTCCTCGGCCAGCACGCGCCAGTTGTAGTCAGTCTCGTACATCAGCCAGTCCTGCACGTAGCTGCCGCAGACGGAGTATATCTGTCCCACGTCGCCGCGGCGGACCATGTCGGCCGCCTCGCGCGCCAGCGGGTAGGAGCGCATGTTGTAGTTGACGCCGGCGGCCAGTTCCTTGCCGGCGGCCAGCTCCACCAGCTCGGCGC
>JAWOCH010000269.1:0-7539 GCA_046483865.1 Candidatus Brocadiia bacterium
TCGGCGTCGGTGGCCTCAAGAGCCGCCGGGTCGGGCAGCCCCTCGAAGATCAACTGCGAGGGCACCGGCGAGGCCAGCCGGTAGAGAAGGCCGCCGTCCTGCCGCCTGACCTCCAGCAGCCGGGCATCGGAGGCGAACAGGCGCGGGCCCGGGCCGGGCTGCCCGCGGACGATTTCGACACGGTTCATGCCCGTCCGCAGCCGCGCCTCCGGCAGTTGCAGCGAACCCTCCAGTGGGCGCCCGTTGACGGCGACTTCAGCTACCGTATCTCCCTGCCCGGTGGAGGCCGCGCGGATACGGCTGCCCCGGAAGGTGAAGTCCGTCGCCCCCGTGACAAGGTCGCTGGCCCGGACAGCCACGCCCATGGGAAGGCCCTTCAGCACCTGGCCTGCCAGGGCGCTCAGGAACGTGGCGGCCGAGAAGGGCAGCCCGCGCCAACGGTTGCCCTCTCCGTGTCGCTCGGGCAGTGCGCCCTGCATGGGGTACTTGCCCCCTTCCTGGAGTGCTTCTGCCACCTCATCGGAGAGCATGTCACGGAACTGCTCGCTGCCCATGCCGAACTCGCTCAGCAGCGCCGCCACGGCGTTCCACGGGCAGTAGCCATACGAGGCCGCCTGCGGCCAATCCTGCCGCACCATGCGCGCCGAACGGACGGCAGCGTTCAGGTCGGGGAAGAACGGCCCCGTGCTCACGGCCCAGGCGTACTCCCAGAAGTCGCCCTCACCGAACCCCCGCCAGTGCGCCTTGCCATCCGGGTGGACCATGTGGCTGCTGAGGAAGTGGCCTGTGTCCTCGTCCAGGAAGTTCTGGCGGATGCTGCCGGCCAGCTCGTCTGCGCGCCGTCCGTACCGCCCGAACGCGCCGTTGCGCTCGCTGCCGCCCTCCGCGAGCAACACCTGCATCATGCGGAAGACGTTATACATATTGCAGTTATGATAGAGCGTGTGCGCTCTGGCGAAGCCCGCTGCGCCGCTGCGGTGGAACTCGCCCGTCTCCATGCTGCCGTCCACACTGTCGTAGCCGAACTGCTCCGAACCGCCCAGCGTCGTCTCCCCCACCGTGTCACTGCCGAACAGCGCCAGCTCGTCGTCCCAGCGCGTGGCCACATGGTAGTCCACGGCGTCGGTGAGCGTCTCCAGCAGCGCAGGCCGCACGAAGCGGTCGTCGGCGGTGCTGCGGTAGGCGCTGAAGGCGCTGAGCACGGCGTAGTAGAGCCCGTCGTCCTCCCGCTTGGTCCACGGGCTGCCGACCATCTGTAGGTATTCGGGGCAGCGGCGCCCGTTCCATTCGTGCCACTCAGAGGGATTGGCCAGAGCGAATGGCGCCCATACGCGGACGGGGCCGGGGTCGCCGGCTCGGGCCATGTGGCTGGCACTGATCGCACCGTCACGGAACCAGATCAGGTAGTAGATGCGGTTGAGCGCACCGAAGCAGGCCCCGCCCGCGTCCAGCCCGGACCACAGCAACCGCCGGTTCAGCTCCGCCACGCGCCCGACCCGGTCGTCCTGGACATCCAGCCGCCCGCGTGATACCAGCGGCCGGACAGCCGCCTCGGTGTGCGCAATCAGCTCCTCCCGATCCATACCCCCGAGCCGGTCCAGCACGCGCCCCATCTGGTAGACGCTCTCCTCGCCGCCCACCAGCACGACCTCGTCCTGCATGATCTGCATGACGTGCCGTCCGTCGGCCAGCATCCGGTACCGGTTGCGCTCGAACCCCTCGAAGGCGACAAAGGAGACGATCTGCTCCCCCCGGTCGGCGAACTCCTCGTAGAGCAGGCCGTCCTCGGCCACGAAGGCCCCATGCGGCACGAAGGCCAGCAGCAGCGGCCTGGATGCGCTGAGGGCAAACAGGTTCTCGTCCGCCACGTTCAGCAGGCTGATGTCGTTCTCCGCGCCGCCCGCCGAGCGGGTCGCCAGGACGGTCAGGAAGGGGTCGTAGGAGACCTCCTGCACCATGCCCGCGCCGATTTCCGGCAGTTCGGACCGGGCGAAGAGGGCCGTGTAGTTGTCGCGGTTCGAGAAGTTCCGCGCGCGGAACTCGGCGCGGCGGAAGGCGTTGGGCTTGTAGACGAACTCCAGCTCCGTGGCGTCCTGGCGCACCAGGGCCGTCAGACGGTTGCCGCAGCGGTTCTGGAGGATGACGTTCTGGACGCCGTCCTCGACCTGTTCGGTCCGGTAGGGATCACGCATAGCCATGGGCGGGCTCTCCTTGACAGGTTCCGACGGGCATTATGTCTGCCCCGCGCGCAGGCCGCAAGCCTGCGCCCGTTGAAGCCGGGCCACAGCGCGGCTACAATCCGTGCCAATTCCGCACCGCTTTGAAACGGGAGGATGCGATGGATCGGGAGCAGCGCCGCGATCTGCTGGACAGGTGCAAGGGCATCAGGGTGACCGACTGGCACGACGCGATGGATACGCTCGGTCGGTTTGACCGGGGGCTGATGGGTCCGGAGATACGGCCCCTGTGGCGCGACATGGATGAGTTCCGCCACTGCATCGTGGGCTTCGCCTTCACTCTGCGCTATGTGCTCAGCTCCCGGACCATCGTGGCGGAAAGCCCGGAGGACTTCCGCCGCCAGGAGGGCGCCTGGTACGGCGAAGAGCCCAACTGGGGAGAGGAACTCAGACCGGGCGACCTGATCGTCATAGACGGCACGAACACGCGCGACACGGGCTACGTCGGCTCGATGAACTCGATGGTCTGGATCAGCAAAGGCGCCGTGGGCATCGTGACCAACAACGGCGTACGCGACACCGACGAGATCATCAAGCAGAAAGTGCCCGTCTACTGCGACGGCTTCTCGCGCGGCATCATACCGGGCCGCGTGGAGCTGGACTCCTACGGCGAACCGGTCGAGTGCGGGGGCGTCTACGTCCGTCCGCAGGACCTGGTGGTGGCCGACGGGGACGGAGTGACGGTCATACCGGCCGAGCTGATAGAGGACGCGCTCGCGATAGCCCGCGAGATCCAGCGCAACGACCAGAAAGCCCGCGCGCACTTCTACAAGGAGCTGGGCCTGCCGCCGGACTTCACCCTCGGCGACGCCACCGACCAGGTCTGAGCGTCCGGCGGTCAGTATGCCTCGACAATGCGCTGGGCCTTCTCGTAGTCCTCTCTCGGCACCAGGACGCGGGCGACGTCCATGCCGCCGTCCACCAGCAGGCCGGCGTCCTGGTCCACCGGCACGGTCTGGTCCTGCAGGACGGCCTCAATGCCCTTCTGCTCCAGCAGCGCCTTCACTTCGGCCGCCTCGCCGGCCGGGCCGCTGTAGACGGATACCTTCTCGTCGGCTGCTGCCATCCCTGGTCTCCTCCCTGTAACTGCCGCTCAGCACACTTGCTGCGCGGCGGCGCTGATCCTCTCCACAACGCCGCTGCGCTCCTCGGCGCCCCAGTCCGGATGCGTGGCCACCATGACGGTGCGGTTCAGAATGTCGAGTGAACGCGAGCACATGTCGGGGCTGTACTCCTTACGGCACGCCTCGTTCTCCGGCAGGTTGAACGGGTCCAGCGCCGGGTGGTGGGCGCCGCGGTGCTCCAGAATCGGGTCCCATTCCGTGTAGACGTGCCGGCCCGTCTTGCCGCAGACAACACCCTCCACCAGCTCCGCAAACCGGTCGGCCGCCGGCGCATTCGGCAGGCGATACATCAGGTGCGTGGCGCACTCGTAATCGGGGCTGTGCGAGGGGACGATCTCCAGGCCCACGTCCGCCGTCTGCTCCAGCACGTGCCGTTTGTGCTCGCGCATCGCCTGTATCATAGGCTTCAGCCTGTCGAGCTGGACGTTCAGCATTGCCCCCTCCAGCTCGGAGGCCCGGGCGCCGGCGCTCGCGAATGGACGGACGTCGTCGCTGCGGCCCTGCCAGTAGAAGTTGCAGCAGTCAACGGCGCAACGCGCTCTCTCGGCCACGTCGTCGTCATCGGTCACGACCGCCCCGCCCTCGCCGCAGGTTATGTTCTTGTAGTAGTTGAAGCTGAAGGCCCCCGCCCGGCCGATCGAACCCAACATGCGCCCCTCGTAGGCGCCGCCGACGGCCTGGCAGGCGTCCTCGACCACGACCAGGTCCCGCCGCTCGGCCAGGTCCATCAGAGCGTCCATGTTGCACGGCAGGCCCCACATATGGACCGGTATCATAGCCCTGGTGTGGGGGCCGACGGCGGCCTCGGCGGCCTGGGGGCAGAGCAGCAGCGACTCATCAATGTCCACGATCACCGGGATGGCGCCCACCGACAGCACGGCCACGGCGGTGGACATATACGTGCAGGCCGGCACGAGCACCTCGTCCCCCGGGCCGATGCCCAGCCCGATGAGCGCCGCCCGCAAAGCAGCCGTGCCGCTGGCGGTCATGCAGACGTGCCGCACGCCGAGCAGCTCAGCATACCGCCGCTCGAACCGCTCGCACTGGCCGCCCTCGTGATAGCGGAACAGCTCCCCGCTCAGGATGACCTCCGCCATCGCGTCAACTTCTTCGCGTCCGACGCGATACATCCTCCTGCCTCCACAGATTGGGCACAGAGGCATATCCTCAGCGATCCGCAGCACGGTGTCAACAGGCCGCGGCCCTCACGTCGCACAAGCAGAGCCGGTGTCTCGTCTTCGGGCTGCCTTCCGTCGCGCCATACAGGTCGCCTTAGGCCGGCCCCTCCGCATCCGGGCGCAGCTCGTGCAGGATGCTCTCAAGAACCGGGACCAACGGGGGCAAGTTCTTCGTGATTGTCTGCCACAGAATGTGCAGGTCCACGCGGAAGTATTCATGAACCACGATGTTCCGGATGCCACGCATGGTATCCCATGGGACTTCGGGGAACCGGACCCGTGCTTCCTCCGGCACATGTGCCGCAGCCTCGCCGATGATCATGATCTCATACGCCGCGGCGCGGACCGTCTTCGTGTCGGTGGCGAATTCCTCGTAGGCCATTCCCTGCACGAAGCTTTGGAGGTTGGCGATTGACTCAAGGATGTCCTCGACTCTGGCCTGCCAGTCGTCACGCGACATAGACGGCCTCCTCCAGCACCCGGTCGCGCAGCCGCGGCTTCAGCGACGCGGGCGTCCCGAGGTCCACCTTACACCCGAGCAGGGCCTCCAGGTAATCCTTAAGCTCGACGAACTCGAAGAGGCCTACCGGCTGGTCAAACTCCACCAGAATGTCCGCGTCGCTGGTGTCGTGAGTGTCACCGCGAGCACGCGAGCCGAATACCGCAAGGCGCTTGACGTGGAACTTGCCCCTCAACTCCCCCGTATGGTCTTTAAGCGTTTGCACAACTCCCATCGCGCCGACCTCCGCAGGGACCTCGTATCGGAACGTCCGCTGCCTCCGAGCATATGTGCCGAGAGGGCCAGGCGGCCAACCCCTGAAGCAGCAAACACTCACTGCAACCGGGGTGGGCCGACACAGCTTCGTCCACGAACGTATCGTTATCGATCTGGGCCTTGGCGTCAACCCGCCACCTGCCGGGCGAGAGCCCATACCGGGCATTGACCTGCCCCGCTGCATCCGTTATCAAGGTCTGCTCCACCCCCGGCAACTATGAACGAGGGAAACGGCGATGCCCGACACACCGTTCAGCGTCCACGTCGAGCCCGACTGGCGGGCCCTGGACGACTGCATCATGAGGAAAGGCACGCCCGAGCGGGTGCATCACATCGAGCTGTTCCTGGACTGGGAGATCCAGGAGGCCATCTGCGAGCGTTACGACGTGCTGGAGGGGCTGGACCCGGATGACCCCCACTTCATGCAGCAGCGCGCGGTGGCCATCCAGCGCTTCTGCGGCTACGACTACGTGCGCCAGGGCCTGGACAGCCTGGAGATGCCGATGAAGGGCGAGACAGCCGACGACACCGCCGAACTGGCCCGGGCGGGGGGCCGAAACTACATGGAGGAGCACGAGGGGCCGATCACCAGTTGGGAGGAGTTCGAGGCATACCCCTGGCCCGACCCCGAGCAGTCCACCACCCACGCGCTGGAGTGGTACGAGCAGAACCTGCCCGAGGGCATGTGCGTCATCGGCAGCGGCGGGTTCGCACACTTCGCCGAGCACCTCGCCTGGCTGATGGGCTACGAGACGCTCTGCCTGTCGCTCTACGATCAGCGCGACCTGGTGCGCGCCATCGCCGATCGGTTGATGGAGATTTACGAGGTGAGTCTGGGACGGATGCTCCAGTTCGATCGGGTCAAGATCGTCTGGGGCAGCGACGACATGGGGTTCAAGACGGCCACGCTGATCAGCCCCGACGACCTGCGGGAGTTCGTCCTGCCGGGCCACAAGCGCATGGCCGCGATGTCCCACGACGCCGGCCGGCCCTACCTGCTGCACACGTGCGGCGACGTCACGGCCATCATGGACGACCTGATAGAGGATATCCAGATTGACGCCCGCCACTCGTTCGAGGACGCCATCGAGCCGGTCACCGAAGCATGTGAGCGCTACGGCGACCGGATCGCGATCCTCGGTGGGATAGACGTGGACTTCCTGTGCCGCGCGGACCAGGAGCAGATACGCCGTCGCGTGCGCGAGACCCTCAAGCAGTGCATGGACGGCGGAGGCTACTGCCTGGGCAGCGGCAACAGCGTGGCCAACTACATACCTCTGGACAACTACCTGGCGATGGTAGACGAAGGACGAAGGTTCGACCCCCGCGCCGGGGTCTGAGGAGTGCGGTAACGGGTCCTGGTGCATCTGCTGCAAT
Source organism: Candidatus Brocadiia bacterium (assembly GCA_046483865.1). Classification (GTDB taxonomy): domain Bacteria; phylum Planctomycetota; class Brocadiia; order SM23-32; family SM23-32; genus JAWOCH01. Next base: position 6,692 of record JAWOCH010000269.1, read on the forward strand.
GAAAGGGAACGCGGATGGCCGAAGCGTCCCGCCCCGTCGCTGCCGAGACACTGGACGAGATAGTACAGCGCATCGTCGAAGTAGCCGAGCCGGAACAGATCATCATGTTCGGCTCGGCCGTCCGTGGCCGTATGGGACGCAACAGCGACGTGGACCTGCTGGTGGTCAAGTCCGGCGCCCACCGACTGCAGCTTGCCCAGCGCATCTACGGCAACATGCACGGCGTGGGCGAAGCCGTGGACATTATCGTGGTCACCCCCGAAGACATCGAGCGCTACGGCGAGAACCCCGCCCTGGTGATCGCCCCCGCACTGGCGGAAGGAGAAGTCATCTACGATGGCCGACAGACGAGCGCCGGATGACCCCGCCGAATGGCTCAACCGTGCGGCGAGCAACCTGAAGCGCGCGCGGGCTGATGAGCGGCTGGAAGGCGTTTACCTGGAGGACCTCTGCTTCGACGCTCAACAGGCCGCCGAGAAAGCCATCAAGGCGGTGCTCATGCACCGGCGCGTGGAGTTCCCCTACGTGCACGATCTGGCGCGACTGCTCACCCTGTTGGAGGAAAGCGGGCTCGACATCCCCCAGGCAGTGCGGGACGCAGAGAGGCTGACGCCCTACGCCGTCATCACACGCTACCCGACCCTCTTCGAGCCGGTGGCCGACGAGCAATACCGGGAGGTCGTGGAACTGGCAGATGGAGTCTTGCGATGGGCCAGGCGGTGCCTGTGGGAGGATTCCTGATGCGCGGGACCGGCGCTGTGCATACCGGACCGGCAAGGAGCAGACAATGATTGAGCACATACCGCACGTGCCGTGGCTTGCCGCAGTGGTTGCGCTGTTGGCCGCCT
>JAWOCH010000298.1:0-4925 GCA_046483865.1 Candidatus Brocadiia bacterium
ATGGCGACGCCGCCTCCGCGGCGTGCCCGGCATCCAGGCGCTGCGCGTCAGCGAGTTCGGCGCCACCCCAGGCGCCACCACCAAGGCCCCGATGGACCTGCTCCTCACCGGACCCGACGTTCGGGTGCTCGACCGGCTGGCCGACCAGGTGCTCGCGACACTGAAAGGCGCGGCCGGCCTGACCGACGTGCGGCGGTCATGGTATGTCGACGAGTATGAAACGTCCGTGCGGGTCGACCCGGCCCTCGCCCGGGTGTACGGCACCTCGCCGGAGGAGGTGGCCCGCCAACTGAAGGCCGCCGTCGACGGCGTGCCGGCCACGCCCATGCGATTGCCTGAGTACCTCGACATTCCCGTCCGGGTCCAGTACCGGCAGCCGGACATCGGGTCCCTGCCGCAGGTGCGCGACGCCTACGTCGACACGGCCTTCGGGCCGGTGCCCCTGCGGACGCTCGCCGCCTTCGAGGGACGCCGCGAGCAGCCGTTCATCACCCGCGAGCGCCTGCGCGCCAGCATCGACGTGACCGGCGTCAACACCGTCTACACCATCAAGCAGGTCCACGCGAAGGTCCGAGAGCGGATCCAGCAGATCGAGTTGCCTCGCGGCTACGACATCGCTTTCAGCGGCACCATGGCGGACGCGAAAGAAACCCAGCAGCGACTCATGCGGTGCCTCCTGATCGGCGCCGTCGTGCTGTACCTGCTGCTGGTGGCCATGTTCCGCTCGCTGGCCGACCCGCTGGTCATCATGTCGGCCATTCCGCTGGCCGTCGCGGGCGGGTTGTGGGGACTCCTTATCTTCAACAAGCCGATGACCAACCCGGGCAACATGGGGATGATCTTCCTGGCCGGCACGGTCATCAATAACAGCGTGCTGCTGCTGGACTTCATCAAGAACGCCCGGCGGGAGGGCCTGGAGAAACGGGAGGCCATCCTCCAATCGGTCCGGCTGCGCATCCGGCCGATCCTGATGACCACCTTCTCGACCGTCGTGGGCCTCTCGCCGCTCGTCTTCGAGATGGCCGTCGGGCTGGAGCGCATGAGCCCGCTCGCCATCGTCGCCGCCACGGGCCTGCTGGTCGGCACGTTCATGACGCTGGTCGTGACGCCGGTGGTGTATTCGAGCGTCGACAGCCTGGCGTCCGGCTTCGGACGGGCGTGGCGGTACCTTTTTTAACGAGAAAGCTCATAGGTGTGAGCGGCCCGGGACGTATGAAAAGACAAGGCTGGTCTGGCTGGAGAGCCTGTACACTATACTGCGCATGAATGCCGAATAATCAGGGAACCAATCCGGAAGGAGAGGACCATAGGTACGCAACTCGCCGACGGGATTCACTGGGTCGGCGCGGTAGACTGGGGTATACAGGCTCGGGCTATTCTGCCATTCCCAACTGCTCTTATCCATGCTGCCGTCTGCGCTCGCTACTTTGTAAAAGACCATTATGAAGACCAGGAGCCTCATGGCAAGCGCGGGGATCGAAGCATATCTGAAGTGGCAGTAGAGGCGGAAGGGACTGCTGCGTCAGTGTTGCTCACGGCAAGACCGCCGCGGCCTCGTATGGATGGCGGATCTGCGGGCGGCCGTCGGCGCTCGGCGCCACCACCATCTCCGTCAGCCGGCCGACGCTGCCGGCGCGTTTCGGTATAACGCCCCGCGGCAGGCGGCGCAGGAACCATCGGCACTCGCAGAGCGTGAGGCGCGTGCGGGTCACGTCGTACTCGAAGTCGAACCACGGCTGCGGCGTGGCCTCGTAGACCGTCCGGCTCGCGCGGAAGCACGCCGTGTCGAAGTGCGGGTAGTGGCCGGCCAGGCCGTAGCGGCCGAAGCACGCACAGTACGCCACATCGCCCGGCTCGGTCAGCACCCGCTCCGTCTCGCCCGGCAGCGGCACCATCCCTGCGTTGATCATCACGAGGTGCTGCTTGTCGGTGTCCTCCTCCAGGAAGCGGGTGACGATCTGGTTGCGGGCGACGGTCACCGGCCGGGACTCCGGCGGACCGAGCCGCCACTCGTAGCCGCGGCGCTCCACGGCCCGCAGCCACTCCAGCAGCGGCCGGCACGGCACCTCGCGGAACGCGAGCACGACGATCAGCACGTCCTCGGGGCGAGGTGGCGTCATGACGGTTCCGGATACCCCCACGGGCTCGTCCACACGTCCTGGGTGCCGTCCCAGTAATACCACCCCATCACACGGCCGGTGCGGTCGAGGTACATGCCGGCGCACGAGACCACGGCCCGGTGCACGCCGCCGTACGGGTCCTTCAGGGCGACCTCGCCGCTGCCGTTCAGGCCCACGCCGCTGCCGTTCTCGGACCCGTCGGCGCCGCGCTTCGCGGGCCTCTTCCCAGAGACGCTGGTCCTGGACGTTCTCCCAGTCGTGTCCCTGCCGGGCGCACTCGATGGCGAGGTTCGTGGTGCCGTTCTTGAGCCGCCGCTGCTCGGCCATCGCCTCCTTGGCCGGGTCGACGTGCTCGAACCCGTCCCAGAACCAGGTGTGCGGCACGGCTCGCGGCGTCCGAAGAGTCGTTTCAGCCATCCCATCAACCGGCTCCCGGCGGCTTGACCTTGAAGGTGCGGCTGCGGAGGACGTTCGCGACGTTGCCGCCGGCCTCCTTGTTCTCCAGGTACTCGTCGGCGGCCACCTGGTCGGGCAGGCTGTGCTGCTCGGCGCTCACGCCCTGGCCCGACACCTTCCGCGGGTCCTGGGCGTTCTGTTCGATCTGGTCTTCGAGTGCCATATCCGCCTCGCCGCTTCGTGGCAGGCTCCAGGAAAAGAACAGGCCGCGCGAGGGTGCGGCCCCACACGGCCTGTCGCTCGCCGTCGCCGCCGTTGGCCGACTCCGAAGTCAGCCCGGCGTCAGGGTCCGTGCCGGAGACCCGTTCCGGGGACGGCGTTGCTCCGGACGCCCCGTCCGAATGCGCCCCTACAGTGGGCGCGAGGCGGGATTTGACTAGCGGAAAACTGAACTCGTTACACCGGTAGACCCTGGGAGGGCCTTTCGACACCACGTAAAGGGCCGGAACCCTGTCCACAAAGGACTTGACGCGAAGTGTTCTTGTGGTAGACTTGTGTGGATTAAGGGCAGAAGAGTACTCGGGGGCCGGACCTGCGTGTGAGCAGGCGCGGTCCTTTTTGCTGCGCGGGACAGGGTCACAGAAAGGCCGACGGCGGTCGTCGGCGACAAGCCATCCAGGAAATCTCGGAGCAAAGCACGAGGACAAGGAGGAACTACCATGAAGGCACGGCACATTCTAGCGGCGGCAGCGATGGCACTTGCAGCGGCAGGCGCGGGTCGGGCGGATTTTGTCCTGACCGGGACGCAGCACGTGGATGTGACATCACCTCACTCACTTGGGATTCTGTACGACCAAAGCACGGCGGATGTCAATACAGGTGGCAGCATCGCAGAAGCCTACGTCAATAACGCGGCCCTGCTGCGACTACTTGCGGGCAGTGTCTCGTCGTGTTACGCCTATGACACTAGCAGCGTGGACATCTCCGACGGCTCAATCGTTCATCCTGTAGCCTACGACAGCAGCACCCTGAACATCTCCGGCGGGACAATGAAAGCCATGACACCCCGCCACACCAGCAACGTGAAAATGTCCGGCGGCAGCATCCAGTACGGCGTGGGTGCCTTCAACACCACCAGCGTGGACTTCTCCGGCGGCACGATGGGACGGAACCTGTCCGCCCACGACAGCAGCAGCGTGAAGATGTCCGGCGGCACGGTCAAGTACTTCAATGCCTACGACACCAGCACCGCGCATATCTCCGGCGGCACAATCTCGCGCTACGTGCACGCCCAGAGCAGCAGTAGCGTCAACATCTCTGACGGCACGATGGAAAACGTGGGCGCCTACGACACCAGCACCCTGGACATCTCCGGCGGCACAATATCGGAGGGCCTACGTGTCGAGAACACCAGCAGCGTGGACATATCCAGCGGGAGCCTTTCGAGAGTCTACGCCGAAGGCGAAAGCAGGCTGGACATCTCCGGCGGCAGTATCTTCGCTTTAAATGCCCGTGACAACACTACCGTCACGCTGCACGGCTATGACTTTCTTCCACTCGCTGGCGACCTCTCGCTGGAAGGCAACTTGGTGTTGGGCACGGGCGTGTTGACCGGCAACTGGTCTGGCGGGACACCGTGGACCCTAACCATATTGGAAAATGCTCCCGGTGCGACGATCCTGGCCGTCCCCGAGCCCGCCACGCTCGCCATGCTGGCCGCAGGTGCTCTGGTGCTCTTAAGACGACGCTCTAGGTAGTAGCAGGCCGGATGCGGGCTTGGTCATGGGCGGGGCTCCGCCGTCGTCTCACTGAGCGGGGGTGGTGGGGTGCGGGTGCAAGTCCGCCTCGGGTTCGTCTGGAAGTGGGGCGCGGCTCAGCACACTTATCTCAACTACGCCACCGGCGGGAAGATTCCCCATAGTGCAGGACAGACCTCTCTTGTCTTCGTCAAGCAGTGTTTGATGGCCGCGCACATTCGCAATCGCGGCCGTGGTCAGCCTCGTGACGGCGGACGCTGAGGCGATGGTGCTAGGGAATCTCATGTGAATCCCTATATCCGCGAGTGTCGTATTATGCCGGGAGCGTAAGAAGTACGTGGCCTGATGCAAGCCGGTCTGCGTGTCGTGAGCGTGCACGGTACGTTCGGGCAGCAGGATGAGTTCAGGCAGCCCCAAGGAGTCGCGGCGGAGTAGCCCCATAGCCTCTTCACGGCTCTGGGCGTTAGGATATCGCTTGCTCGCAAGCTCGGCGAACGGAGCTAGCCCCAAAACAAGCGTGTTTGCTTGTGCATAATGTCGGGCAGAGGGCGCGATGGCGTGGGGGGGGAGGTCCCGTTCGGGCCTCGGCGCCCCGCCGGTGCGTCGCAGCGTTGTCTTTGAATCATGGACGACTCTCTTTCCATCCCATCGC
>JAWOCH010000309.1:0-11405 GCA_046483865.1 Candidatus Brocadiia bacterium
GGTCAGCCTCTGGGCCAGGCTGGCGCAGCGGGTGCGGCGGGCGCCCGGCCAGGCGCCGCTGCAGGCGGCTTTCCGCGCCGTCACAGGCCCGGAGGGGCCACTGCCCGCGCAACACTCGCCCTACCAGGCCCGTGAAGCGCCGGCGCATCAGCCAGTGCATTCTCCTCCACCGGGTAGGCGCGACGTCTCGCCGCGCCTTGTCCGGCGAGGAAGCCGGACTTCCCGTTCTTCAGAAGTCGGCGGCAGGCTCGGCCGGGAAACATGGTCGGCGGACGGATGGCTCATCCCGCCGGCCGAAGGCACCCCTGTTCTTGAGGACCGCATCCTCGTGCTCGAAGGTCGGGAGGTGGTCTGCCGACGCCCCGCGGACGGACGGGAGCTGTGGCGGCTGGAGGGCCCCGGCCCGCCGGTGCGCGACCCCGCGGGCGCCGGCCGGCCCACCTACTTCGCCCACGCCGGGGGGCTGACCATCGTGTTGCACTCCGCTCTGCTGGGGACGACCCCGGACGGCGAAGGGCCGCTCTGGGCCGACAGGAATCCCTCCGCGCGCCCCCTGGACGCAGCCGAGCGCACGGTGCCGCGCGGCGAACTGGTCGCGCGGCTGAAATGCGGCCTGCCCGCTCCCCCGGCCGACCGCGACGTGCTGGTGCCCATGGACAGCACTCTCTGCGGCGCGGGCCTCGTGTGTCGCATCCGCGCGGGCCGTTCGGCGCAGGTGATCTCCACTTCCTCCGGCGAGGCGCTTGGCGCGTTCGCAGGCGGCCGGCGTCGCGCTCTATCGGGCGTCCGGGCGGGGATGGCCGGCGACCGGCTCTGCCTGCTGCTGCCGGCGGACCGGCGTCTGCTGGTGCTGGAGCCCGGCGGCCGGCGGCCGACCGTGGAGTGGCGGCTGCGGGGGGGATCGCCGTTCGCGTCGCTTGCCACGGGTCCGGACGGCCGCGTAATCGTCGCCGATTGGGAAGCCGTCTACGTGTTCGACACGGTTCGCCCGCGCCTGGTGCGGCGGACGGATGTGCCGGAGGGCGTCGAGGAACTCCTCTGGGTGTCCCCCGAGCGGATCCTGGTGCGGACACTTGCAGGCAGCGTCTCCGTACTGGACGCGCAAAGCGGACGCGAACTCTGGACGCGGGATGCGCAGCGGGACGCCCGCACCGCGTGGGCCGCCCGGCGAGGGAACAGCATGTACCTGCTGGAGGTCGGCGGATACGAGGGCCAGACGGCCTACGGGCCGGAGGACTACTGGCGGGGAACATCCTGGCGCCTGCGCGCCGTGGACGCGGAGACCGGGCGGGAGCTGTGGGCCGGCGCCGGGCCGGAGGACGGAGAAGGCATCTGCGGACCGCCCTTGCCGTGGGGCGGAGGCTGGCTGATCCGGTGGTCGCGCGCGGGCAGACTGATGCTGACCGGAGTGAACGCTGACAGCGGAGCGCAGACGTTCGCGACCGATGTCTCGCTGCCGGCAGGGCCGGCTCCCGCGCCCTTGCTCACTGCCGGGGGGCGGGTTATCGTGGGTCAAGGCGGGCGCGTGACGGCGCTGGAGCTGTCAGCGCCCTGACCGAAGCGGGAACTCAAGCGGGAGACGGCCGCCGCGTGGCACTGCGCCGGACATTCGCGCTCACACTCCTGGCGGCCCTCCTGTGCGCCCCCGGGCCCGTCACGAACGCCCGGCGGCCCTCGGCCCCGCGCGACCTGACACCGGAGGCGACCCGTGCCATCGAGCGGGGCCTGCAGTGGCTGGCGCGGACCCAGAACCCGGACGGAAGCTGGCTCAGCGACGGCTCGACCGGGCGGTTCCCGGTGGCAATGACCGCCCTGTGCGGGCTGGCCATGCTGGCGGAAGGCAACACCACCTACAGCGGCCCCCGCGCGGAGTCCGTGCGCGCCGCCGTGCGCTACCTGCTGGCGCAGTCCGATCCGGACACCGGGCTGATCGGCACCGCCGAGGCCGGCCGCCCGATGTTCGGCCACGGGTTCTCCATGCTGTTCCTCGCCCAGGTATACGGCTCCGAGGGGGATACGGTCCTCCGGGAGCGCCTGCGGGGCGTGCTTGAGCCTGCCGTCTCACTGACCGCCGCCGCCCAGACCGAACGGGGCGGGTGGTATTACACGCCGGAGTCCACCGAGCATGAGGGCGCCGTCACCATGGTGCAGCTCCAGGGCCTGCGCGCGTGCGCGAACGCCCGCCTGCCCGTGCCGCAGCGGACGGTCCGCCGGGCGATGGATTACGTGCGGGCCTCGGCCAATCCTGACGGGGGCATCGCCTACCGGGTGGGCCAGGAGGGCCCGAGCCGTCCGGCCATCACCTGCGCAGCCGTGGCCACGATGTACGCCGCCGGGATCTACGAAGGCGAGCTGGTGGACGGCGCCATCCGCTTCGCGCGGCGCAACGTGGCAACCACCGCGCCCACGCCCACCGGCGGGACGCATTTCTACTATGCCCATCTCTACCTTTCGCAGGTGATGTACTTCCGCGGCGGCGAGGAATGGTCGGCCTACTTCCCGCCGCTGCGCGACTGGCTGGTGGGCGCCCAGCGGGCGGATGGGAGCTGGCAGGGAGAGTTCATCGGCCGGGGCTACGGCACCGCCGTGGCGCTGATGATCCTGCAACTGCCGCGCAACGCCCTGCCGGTGCTGCAACGCTGAGAACACTGCGGAGGAACCACCATGTCCGACGCCGCAAGCCGACCGCTGCCCGAGGATGACCGCCAGGCCGTCGAGCACCTGGTCCAGGGCTACCACAAGATACGCGAGGAGATGGCGAAGGTCATCATCGGCCAGGAAGTGGTGCTGGAGCAGATGCTGATCTGCCTGCTGGCCGGGGGCCACGCCATCCTGGAAGGTGTGCCGGGCCTGGCCAAGACGCTGATGGTGCGCGCCCTGTCGCGCAGCCTGTCGCTGAGTTTCCGGCGCATCCAGTTCACCCCCGACCTGATGCCCGGGGACATCACCGGCACGGAAGTGCTGGAGGAGAACCGGGCCACCGGCGCGCGGGAGGCGCGTTTCCTGAAGGGGCCGATCTTTGCCAACGTCGTGCTGGCCGACGAGATAAACCGCACCCCACCCAAGACCCAGGCGGCCCTGCTGGAGGCCATGCAGGAGAAGCAGGTCACCGCCGGCGGGCAGCGATACGAACTGCCGCGCCCCTTCTTCGTGCTGGCCACCCAGAACCCCATCGAACAGGAGGGCACTTACCCCCTGCCGGAGGCCCAGGCGGACCGGTTCATGTTCAAGATCCGCGTCTCCTACCCCTCCTACGATGAGGAGTTCCAGATCATGCAGCTCACCGCCGAGGAGCCCTGGCACGACATCACACCTGTGCTGGGGGCGGAGGAGATACTCGAGCTGCAGGAGATAGTCAGACGCGTGCCGATCGCCGACTACGTGGTGGACTACGCCATGCGCCTGGCGCGCGCCACGCGCGGCGACGGAAGCGCCCCGCCCTTCGTGCAGGAGTGGGTGCGCTGGGGCATTGGTCCGCGCGCGTGCCAGCACATGATCCGCGCCGCCAAGGCGCGAGCGCTGCTGCGGGAGCGCTGCCACGTGAGCGTGGAAGACATTCAGGCCGCCGCCGCCCCCGTGATGCGCCATCGCCTGGTGACCACCTTCACCGCCGCCAGCGACAACGTGACGCCCGGCGAGGTCGTCGAGGCTCTCATCGAGCACATACCGGCCCGGGAAGGCCCGCTCAGTGAGGACGAATCAGTACAGGAAGTACTTGGACCCGGAGGCCCTCAGTAGGATCTCCGGCCTGGAGCTGCGCGCGCGGCACGTGGTCGAGGGCTACCTGGTGGGCATCCATCGCAGCCCCTACCACGGGCTGAACGTGGAGTTCGCCGAGCACCGCCCCTACAGCCCGGGGCAAGAGCTGAAGCACATAGACTGGAAGCTCTGGGCGCGCTCGGACCGCTTCTACGTGAAGCTGTTCGAGGAGGAGACCAACGTCCGCGCGCGGTTCCTGATGGACTGCAGCGGCTCGATGGGCTACCGCTCCGGCGCAATGAGCAAGTACGACTACGGGGCCACTCTGGCGGCGAGCCTGGCCCACCTGCTGCTGATGCAACAGGACGCCGTCGGGCTGGCCATGGTGGCGGGTCGGCTTCTGGGCCAGCTCCCGCCCAGCGCCAACCCGGCGCACCTGCGCCCGTTCTGCCGTATGCTGGAGGAACACCGCCCGGCGGGCGAGACGGACCTGGGCCCCCTGCCCCAGCGCCTGGCCGACGGCATGGGCCGACGCGGGCTGGTGGTGCTGGTCAGCGACCTGATAGCGCCTGCGGCGGACGTGACGGCGGCGGTGCGGCGGCTGCGCTACGAGGGCCACGCCGTGGTGCTGGCGCACGTGGTGGACGCGGCGGAGGAGGAATTTCCCTTCGACGGGCGCGTTCGCTTCGAGGGATTGGAGAGCGGCCGGGGCATGGTGACCGACGCGCGGCAGATACGCGCCGCTTACCGGCGCTCGTTCGAGCGGTTCTGCCGACGGGTGGAGAGTGCATGCCTGGAGCTGGGAGCGGACTACCTGCGCGCGCGCACCGACCGGCCCCCCGGCGCCGTGCTTGCGCGATTTCTGTCAGGCCCCCGTCCCGGCTCGTAGTAAAATAGCGACCCCCTGCCACCGGGACAGGGGGTCGCCTCGACTACAGGATGCGATTCAGCGTTGCGCCTTCTGCGCCTTGCGGATGGTCTTGAGCCGGTCACTGCGCTCGCGCCGGCGCCGCTCGGACGGCTTCTCATACCGCGTCACGCGTCGTGCTCGCTGCATGATGCCTTCGCGCTCGCAAAGCTTGCGGAACCGCCGCAACGCATCCTTGACGGATTCGTTTCTCCTCACGGTAATCTTCGCCATGAGACTGAGGACTCACCTCCCCCCACTGTCTCGCGTATAGGTAGCTGCGTACGTACTGCCCTTCCCCGAAATGTGCCTAAAAGTATAGCAGACACGCGGGAACCCCGCAAGTGACTGCGGCCGGCCGGCCTCAAGCGCCTCTCGCGCGCTCCTGGCGGTGGACTTCCTTCACGACGCGCTTGAACTCCTCGCCCCGGTGCCGGTAGTTGTCGAACATGTCGTAACTGGCGCATCCCGGCGAGAATACGACCGCCGTGCCCGGCATGGCCAGCCCCCGCGCGGTCAGCACCGCCTCCCGGAGCGAGTCGGCCTCCCGCACCAGCACGGTGCGCCCCACGTAGACGCCCTCCCGGCGCGTCTGCTGCGCCAGCTCGGGGCCCGTCTGCCCGATAGTCACCAGCACCTCTACCCGCCGGGCCGCGGCCTCAGCGATGGCCGACAGGTCCAGGTGCTTGTCGTAACCCCCGGCGATCAGCAAAAGCGGCCCGCGGAAGCTCTCCAGCGCCGCCACCACGGACTCCGCCGTCGTGCTGTAGGAGTCGTTGTAGAAGCGCACCCCGTGCCACTCCCCCACCGGTTCGAGCCGATGGGCGAGGCCCACGAAGGTGGACAACGCCTCGCGCACGGCGGGCCCGTCCGCCCCCAGACACAACGCCCCCGCCGCCGCTCCCATGGCGTTCTCCACGTTGTGGAAGCCCGGCAGCGGCACGTCGTGAGTGGTGCAGACGACCTGGTCTCTTCGGCCCTGCCGCCACACGAGCCGGTCCCCCACAAGAATCATCCCGTCACCCAGCCGACCGGGACGAGGGTTGGAGTCAAACAGCACCGCGCGCCCCGGCACGCCCTCTCGAACCCAGCCGCACAGTACCTGGCTGCGTCCGTTCAGGACGGCGAAGTCGGAGTCGCCCTGGTGTCGCACGATGTTGCGCTTGGCCGCCGCATAGGCCCGGAAGCCGCCGTGCCACGCCAAATGGTTCGGCGTCAGGTTGGTCACCACCGCCAGATGGGGCGACCAGGGCAGCGCGCCGGCGTCGCTGAGCTGGAAGCTGGACAGCTCGAGCACGACGATGTCCTGCGTCTCTATCTCCCCCAGCAGCGGCAGCAGGGAGACGCCGATGTTACCACCCATCCATACCCGCCGCCCGGCGGCCTCCAGCATGGCGGCCAGGAGGGCGGTGGTCGTGGATTTGCCGTTGCTGCCGGTGACCGCGGCGACAGGCGCCGGCGAGCAGGCCAGGAAGATGTTCATGGGGCTGGTGATGGGAATCCCGGCCGCCTGCGCCGCGCGGAGGTACGTATTGCTGCGCGAGACGGCCGGGTTCGCGATCACCAGATCGCACTCTGTGAAGTCTTCTGCCCGGTGCCGACCCAGCACGCACTCGACGCCCAGGTCTCCCAGCCGCGCCAGGGGCTCGGAGAGGGCATCGGCGTCACGCAGGTCGGTGATGACCAGACGGGCGCCCCGCTCGACGACAAACCGGGCGGCCCCTTCGCCTCCCCCGAACAGACCGAGGCCCATCAGCGTCACCCGACGGCCGTCCAGCGCGCCCAGCAGCGCTCTGAGTTGGCCGGAAGGACACAGAGCCACGGGCGCGGGTTCGGGGCGGTCGGTCATGTGGGCTCCCACGGGCGCTATTGCGTCTGCTCGTCCTGTGCCGGTGTGGCGGGCAGGCCCTCGCGGGCCTGGCCAAGGAAAGCCACGATCGAACGGGCCGTATCCCGCACGGTCGCCGTCATGGCGAACTCACCCCGGAGCGTCTTCGGATTCGGCCCCCATGGCGTGTTGTACAGCCCCCGCCGGCGGTCGGCGAATTCCACCAGCATCTCCCCCGTGCTGTCGTCCAGTATGCGACCCTCAACCTGAAAGTCCGTGGCGCCTGACTGAAGGAACAGCAGGTAGTAGCTGAAGTAGCGCATCAGCCCGGAGCCCAGCTCACAGCCGGTGACCATGCCCTCCAGACGCAGCCAGCGGCCGGGGCGGTTCAGGTAGGCGCTGCTCTGCCGCCCGGAGGCAACGGCGGCGAACTGCTCGCTTGATTCCAGCTCTCGCCGCAGCAGCAGGCGCAGCAACACGGCATAGGCCATGGCCTGGGGCCGTTCCTCAATCCACTGCTCGCCGATGGCCAGATCACCCACGATCACGCCATCGTAACGAGAGAGGTCCGTCTCGTGGGGGATGTAGGCCAGCGAGAGCAGGGGCTCGTAGAGGTCTTCCATCCGCCCGTAGTCCGTGACGTACTCGTAGGTGCGCACCACCTCGGGCGGGGAACAGCCCTGCAGGAACAGGCAGAAGGCGAGGCCGGCCACCAGGGCGGCCGGCCCGAGGGCGAGGGATTTCCTCCCTGTTCTGCGCATGGGAACACCCGGCTGGGGTCGCGAGGCAGACCAGCGGTCAGTCGGAGGCCCTGACCTCCGCTACCTTGATGTGTGCCGGGCGCACGACAAGCTCCGCCCGGCGATTCTGCCGTCTGCCCTCCGGGCTGCTGTTGGACGCAACGGGCCGCATCTGGCCGCAGCCGGCCGCCATGAGCCGCTTCGGGGCGAACCCCTCGGACTCGATCAGGTGCTCCAAGACGGCCAGCGCACGCGCACACGACAGGTCCCAGTTGGAATCGAACGGGGAGTACTTGATCGGCACGTTGTCGGTGTGGCCCCGCACCTGGACGTCCGCGTCCGGGTAGTTCCGGCTGATGGCCTGGGCTGCCTGGTGGAGCGTGCCTTTGCCGGCTTCGGTAAGGGTGGCCTGCCCGCTGTCGAACAGTACTTCGCTGAGGATGGTGTAGGTGATGCCCTCCGGGGTGGCCGTGACCTTCACGTTCTCGGAGACGTTCGCCGCGAGCTTGGGCTTCTGGGAACGCAGCTTCTCATAGGCTTCCAGAAGGGCCTTCTGCTGGGCCTTCTCCTTGGCCAGCAGGGCGTCCTTCTGTTTCAGGGCATTCTCCCGAGCTGTCAGCTCCTTGGAGAGTTCGTTCACAGAGCTGGACAGATTCTCCAGCTCGCCGGCGTCCTCATCGCTGTAATAGTAGTCGGCGGCGATCGCTCCCGTCGCCGCGCCGAGCCCCAGCCCGACCAGTCCACCCGCCGTTGCGCTGCTGCCGGTGGCCAGGTGCGCATAGGCCGCCCCGGTGGTGGCGCCGATGGCCCCCCCGGCGGCCGTTCCCTTCTGCACTGTGCTGCAGCCGGCCGCCAGCAGCAGCCCGGCCGCTACAACGAACAACATACCTCGCGTAGCCATTTGGTCCGTACCTCCGCGCTTAGGTTAATCACCTCGTCACACCCGACTCTACGCAAAGGCCGAACGGGTTTTCAACACTGGCAGCACGGGCGGCGGAGACCGGCCGGAAGGTCGAACTCGGAACGATAGTGCGCTTGACGCCCGGATGCGTGGCGCGCGCCGTATACTTATGCCGCAGAATGCTTTACGCCAGACACTCCCCCGGGAAAGGAACCCGACCGGCGGCAGGGAGCTGCGGAAACGCGACGCAGAAAGCGCACACGAAAAAAGGAGGGCTGTCGCGGCGAAACTCGCACTGAACGGACACGGGGGCGGAGGGTCAGAACAGCTCCTCCATCAGACGCGGCACGGCCGGACCCAGGATGACGACGAACACGGCGGGAAACACGAAGAATATCAGCGGGAACAGCAGCTTCACCGTGGTCTTGGCGGCGCGCTCTTCGGCCTGCTGGCGTCGCTTGGTGCGCAGTGTCTCCGAATGGATGCGCAGGGAGTCGCCCAGGTTGGTGCCGAAGCGTGCCGACTGGATGATGCGGGCCACCAGAGACTCGACCTCTTCGCAGCCGCTGCGCAGGGCCAGGTGCCGCAGGCACTCCTCCCGGGGCTTGCCGGCGGATATCTCCAGGTTCATCAGCGCGAGTTCCTCGCACAGTTCCGGCGCAACGTCGTCCAACTCCTTGCTGATGCGCACGAGCGCGGCGTCCAGGCCCAGCCCGGATTCCACGCACACGATCAGCAGATCCAGCGCGTCTGGCAGGGAAAGCCTTATGCTCTGCACCCGCCCCTTGGCTTTCCTGCGCAGCCACATGTTCGGCAGCAGCAGGCCAACGATCACCGCAACAGCAGCATACATGAAGATGTGACGCACGTTGGGGTCAGCGGTCGAAGCCTGGCCGCGCCACAGCAGGAATGCGACCACCGCGGAGGGCAGAGCCAGCGCAAGGGCCATCTTCGCCCCCAGGAATATCTCCACCGCCCCCTTCTCGCGGATGCCCGCGTGAACCAGCATCTCCTGCAGCCGGCTGTGTGAGACATTGCCCAGGCGCCAGCCGCGGGACAACCCCCGCACGATGCGGATGGGCAACGGGTCTGGCCGGTCCTCTTTGGGTGCGCGCTTCTTGCGCGGCTTCTTGGACGGCTTGCTCTCGGCCTGGGCGCGCGCACCGTCGCCCAGGCGGTCCAGCGTCTTTCCGCCGCCCTTCCTCTCCATCAGAAGGGCGATGAACACGAACACGCCCACCACCGCAGCAAAGACGCCGACCAGCAGGATGATGTTCGCAGCACTCATGGCCTCACACCTGGATATTGACTATCTTGAAGATCAGAAACACGCCGATAATCTGCCAGCCTGCCGCGAAGGCCACCATCTTCTGACCCAGGCTGGTGGTGAACAGGTCGCTCATGTAGCCGGGGTTGGCGAAGTAGATGAGCACGCAGAGCACCAGCGGCAGCAGGCCCACGATCACGCCGCTCAGTTTGCCCTGTGCGGTCAGCGTTTTGACCTGCCCCAGAATGCGGAACCGTTCGCGGATGGTGTGCTGAAGCCCGTCGAGCACCTCCGACATGTTGCCGCCGGTCTCCTTCTGTATCATCATGGCGGTGGTGAAGAACCGCACGTCGGAGGTGTTGACCCGCATCATCAGGTTGCGCAGCGCGTCGTTGAACTCCACGCCGAAGCTCAACTCGTCGGAGAGAATGCGGAATTCATCGCCGATGGGGTCCGGCATCTGGTCGGCCACGTTTTGTACGGCGGCGTTCATGGACTGGCCGCTCTTGACGCTGCTGGACATCAGGTCGAGGGCATCCGGCAACTGCTCGCTGAACTTCTTGATGCGCCGCTTGACACGTATCAGCACGTAGACGACGGGCGCCCCGCCCAGCAGAGCGGCAAAAAGAACCGCCAGCAGCGGATCCAGCTTGCGCCGCCACAGCACGCTCATCGCCACGCCCATGGCGCCCAGCAACGAGCACAGGACCACGAAGTTCAGAACGGAAACGGGCACCTGGGCCTGGACGAGCATGCCGTTCAGACGCGCCGCCCAGTTGCTCTTCTTCAGAGCGCGGTCCAGCGTCGGTATGTCGCTGAAAGCCTTCTCCCGCATGGCCTCCTTGCGCTGCTCCTTACGGCGAGCCTCGCGGTCCCGGCTCTCCTGCAGGGCTTCGCCCATCTCGTAGCGCTTGACCTGGCGGACGCCCTTCAGGCGGGACATGACGCGGTCCCGCGCCGTGCCCCGCTGGCTGACCAGCAGCCAGACGCCAAAGAAGGCAAACAGCACTGACAGGAATATCAGCGCCACCACGGTGATGTCGGGTCCCATCCGGCTCCCTCCCTGTGCCGAACTCAGGGCATGAAAATATCAGGCGGCAGGTTCACGCCCGCCTGGCGCAGTCTGTCCAGGAACTGCGGCTGCACTCCGGTCGCTATGTGGGCGCCGAGCGCCTTGCCGTCCTCGTCCAGGCCCTTCCGGTCGAAGCGGAACACGTCCTGCATGCTGACCACTTCGCCCTCCATGCCCGTCACTTCTGTGAAGTAGGTCATCTTCCGGCTGCCATCGGAGAGGCGCTGCAACTGGATCACCACGTCCAGGGCGCTGCAGATCTGCCGGCGCACGGCGCTCTGAGGCAGGTCGTAGCCGCCCATGGCAACCATCGTCTCCAGGCGTGTCAGCGCGTCCCGTGGACTGTTGGCGTGGATCGTACACATCGAACCGTCGTGGCCGGTGTTCATTGCCTGAAGCATATCCAGCGCTTCGCGCCCGCGGACCTCACCCAGGATGATCCGATCCGGGCGCATACGCAGGCTGTTGATCAACAGGTCGTACTGCGTGACCTCGCCCTTGCCTTCGATGTTGGGCGGGCGGGTCTCCAGCCGCACCACGTGGGGCTGCTGCAGTTGCAGTTCTGGAGCTTTTTCAGATTCATTTTTTATAGGGCTTGATATATCAGGTGTAGGAACTGATCCTGTATCTATATTTGAAGAACTTCCTTCAGCTTGAGAAGATGTTTGATCGCCCATGTTACTATAAAGAGCAATTTTCTGTCTTATAGCATCTGTTTCAGTGGCGATATTATTCATTTCTCGTTGATGCCTGGCATTTTCAGCTTGCTCAACGGTGTTATAAAAATTTTCAGCAACTCCAAGTTCTGCTTCTAAGGACTGCTTCATTGCATCACGTTTTGCTTCTACTTTATCTGTGACTTTTTGTTCCTCTTTAGCAGCATCTTCTTTCAACTTAATTTGTTCTTCTTCTAATTTCTTCAACTCCTCTTTAAGTTCTTTTTCTTTCCCAGCCTGATCAACACCAGTCAGACCTTCTTCAGCTTTTTTTA
>JAWOCH010000310.1:0-5515 GCA_046483865.1 Candidatus Brocadiia bacterium
CGGACCTCATGTACTACCGCAACCGGCAGTATTCGGTCACCCTCGGCCGCTTCATCAGCCGCGACCCCGAAGGCTACGCTGCTTCTGTGCATCTTTACGAGTACGCCGACAGCGCCCCGATCATTGCTGTCGATCCGACAGGCAAGTTGCCTCGGGCCGGCAGTGGTGACAGCCGCTCGTGGCTGCCGAAACCAGCAAGATGGATACCTGGCTTCCGCTGCTGCGTTGAGGAATGTCGCGCGTCCGGCGGTGAAACGCACGGCGATTGTGCGAAAGAGTGCCTGTGCAAGCACCTCCCGGCTTTCGTCGGGTGGGAACCGGAATGTGTAGAGGGTACAGTGCCCCCGCGAGTCTTCTGTCGGCGCGCACAGGTCGCCTGGTACTTCCGGTGGCTGAGACACTGCCATTTGACGACGAGGCCCGAACACGCACTAGCCCACATTATTCATGACGAACGGAAGAGAAGCAGCGCTTTTCACAACTACTTGTCCGGCGCGCGGTTACGACACGATCGTCCTCGGTGCGCCACACTGCCAAAAACAGTGTGTCATTTGCAGAAAGCCCGCTTTCGCGTCGTAACCTTATGAGCAGTAAGCACTTCGGGCACACGAGCCGTAATCGTCGTGAATAATCCGGGCTAGTGCGCCTTCAAGGTTGGTTTATTGAGTTCGGTTGTTGCTGCGATGGCCAAAAACGTCTCTGGAGTGCGGCGCCTTGGCGCCGCTCTGGATCCCGGCGGCTTGCCGCCGGGGGGTGGCAGACGGCGGGGCAAGCCCCGCAACGGCAAAGCGGTGGCAAGCCACCGCACTCCAGAAGCCGGTTGCTCCCTGCTGCATCTTCTACTGGGAAACGCGATGTTGAAGCTCCACTAGCGCCCGCCGGCCAAACTCGTGACCGGGCGGGTGCAGAAAAGGGCTTGACAGCCGCATTCAGGACTGGTATACTCCCATATACGAGGACTGGACTAATCCCATATGAGGTCGCTATGGCGATAATCAAACGAGAGACAGACTATGCGATACGCGCCCTGGCGCGGCTGGCCGAGGCAGACGACTGGATGCCCGCCGGGGCTCTGGCAACCGATGCGGAGGTGCCGGAGGATTTCCTGCGCAAGATCATGCAGCGGCTCTGTGCCGCAGGCTTGGTCGAGAGCCGGCAGGGACCGTTCGGTGGGTATCGCCTTGCGGCATCTCCCGACCAGGTGACCGTGCTTGACGTACTGGAGACTATCCAGGACCCCCTCGTGATGAATGAGTGCTTTGCAGATGGGGGGATCTGCACCCGGACGGAGTTCTGCCCGCTGAGGAAGAGACTGGTGGAGCTGCAGGTGGAACTGAATGCGCGGCTGGCCGACATGACTCTTGCCGCCGTCTTTGGGCCCCTGCCCAGAATGGAAGGGAGCCCCAAGTGAGTGCGCTCAAGTGCCCGGGACAGGATCCGCAGTTCATGAGGGCGACCGACGTGGCGGAGGCACCCTGTCCGTCCTGTGGGCACCTGGTTGAGTTCTGGCCGGATGAGGTCATGCGGAAGTGCCGGGGCTGCGGCCAACGGGTGGCGAACCCCGAGAACACGCTGAAGTGCCTGGCCTGGTGCGAGCACGCCGCCGAGTGCATGGAAGCGATGATGGACCGATCGGAGGGTGCGCTGGCGCCGCTCAGGGAGGAGCTGCTGGAGCGGGTCGAGGGCGTCTTCGGGGCCGACAGCAAGGAGGCGCAGCGCAGCCGGGAGGTGCTTATGCTGGCCGAGAGGATCGGACAACGGGTGGGAGCGAATCCCCTCGTGTTGATTCCGGCGGCCATCCTGCACGAGTTCGGTGGGCGAGGTCCGACTGGGGGGCCGGACGCTGCCCGCCGGCGGGATGGCCGCCTCACGGCACGAGGGGTGCTCTCGGGGCTGGGAGTGCCGCCCGGTGTGGTCGAGGACGTAGTGGACCTGCTGGAGGGGGAGACGGGAGAGGGCGATCAACCGCCCTCCCCCGCCGGTGCGGCCCTGCACGACGCCGTGCTCATCGTGCGCCTGGCCGAGTGCGGAGAATGCGACGATCCGGCCAGGACACTGCCAGAACAGTTCCTGACAGGGCCCGGCCGGAGCATAGGCGCCGAGACACTGGATAGCTCGACCGTTGGGAGTGGAGAATGACGGCCGTTCGACGCATCATCGAGATAGACGAGGAGAAGTGCGACGGCTGCGGGCAGTGCGTGCCGGATTGCCCGGAGGGGGCACTGCGGATCGTAGACGGCAAGGCACGGCTGGTCGCCGACCGGTATTGCGACGGGTTGGGGGCGTGCCTCGGCTCCTGCCCCAGGGGCGCTATCAAGATCGTCGAGCGCGAGGCGGAGGCATTCGACCAAGAGGCGGCCGAAGCGCGCGCAGAACCGCCGGAGCAGCATCCGGCCGGCTGTCCGGGCCTGTCCCTTCAGCACTTCGAGCCGGACAAGTCTGCAGAGCCGTCGCGGGACACGATGAGCGCCCTGGGCCAGTGGCCGGTGCAGCTTGCCCTGGTGCCCGCTGAGGCGCCATTGCTACGTGGGGCCGACGTGTTGCTGGCAGCCGACTGCGTGGGGTTCGCGATGCGGGACTTCCACTCCGCCCTGCTGGATGGCCGCCGGCTGCTGGTGGCCTGCCCCAAGCTGGACGAGACCGCCCCTTACGTGGAGAAACTGACGGCCGTGCTGGAGGGAACGGGCATCCGCTCGCTGACCGTAGCGCACATGGAGGTGCCGTGCTGCCACGGCCTGACCGCCATCGTGCGCCAGGCCCTCAAGCGCAGCGGCGCCGACTTGCCCGTCCAGGAGGTGACCGTCAGCATCCGGGGACGGATGAAGCAGAGCCGCCCGCTGGCAGCAGAGGATGCTGTTCGGGCGCCCGCGCCCTGCCCCTCCCCGAAGAGCGTGCAGTCCAGTTCCTGACCGATTCCATCACGTTAGCACCCGCAGGAGGCAGAGGAAATGGCATGGCACAAGACGGCAGCCTGGGCGTTCGCAGTCTTCCTGGTGTCCGGATTGGCGCTGGCCGGCACGGCAGTGTACGGACACTGCGACACGATGGACGGCCCCGTGGTGATCGACGCCGGGGAGGCCCTGGAGACCGGAGACCCGGCGCTTACGCTGAAGTGGATCAATGCGGAACAGGAGGAGGAGCTGCGCGCGGTCTTCGCCCGGGTGGTGGAGGTGCGGACGCTGGGAGAAACGGCGCGCGCGTTGGCAGATAGGCACTTCTACGAGACCCTCGTCCGGCTGCACCGAGCCAGCGAGGGTGCGCCCTATACGGGCCTCAGGCCCGCAGGGACCCCTCTGGACCCGGCCGTCGAGCAAGCCGACAGAGCCCTGGAGGCGGGCTCGGCAGACGAGCTGGTGGAGAACATCACTGCGGTCGTGGAGTCCGGCATCCGCCGCCGTTTCGAAGAGGCATTGGCCGCCCGCGAGCGCGCCGACCAGAGCGTGCAGGCCGGGCGCGACTACGTGCGCAACTACGTTCGGTACGTGCACTACGTGGAGGCGCTGCACAAGACGGCCGCGGGCGAAGCGGGGCATCACGCTGGGCAAGAGAGCCATGCGGCAGGACTCAAAGAAACGGCCGTTGCTGCGCAGCCGGCCGAGCCTTCGCCTGAGCCAGACCAGCCAGCCCCGGCTGCGGGGCATCCCGAGGAACAACCCTCCGCAGCCGAGCTGAAGGACGAACCAGAGCGACAACCGGCCAGGCAAAGCTGAACCTGTCGTGACTGGCAGTGAACGAAGACGCTTTGCAACGGATCTCGCTGCTTACAGCCAGAAAGGGGGCAGACGCATGAGTATGTTCTGTTACCAGTGCGAGCAGACCGCCAGAGGAGCCGGGTGCACCGCCCACGGCGTGTGCGGCAAAGACCCGGACGCCGCAGCGCTTCAAAACCTGTTGGTCCACGCCGTCAAGGGCATCGCGGTCTACGCCCGCCGCGCACGCGAGCTGGGCGCCGCCGACCCCGACATTGACCGGTTCACCGTCGAGGCCCTGTTCACCACGCTGACCAACACGAACTTCGACCCGGAGGCACTGGCCGATTACGTGCGGGAGGCGGCGCGTGTGCGCGACCGGGCGCGCGACCTGTACGAGGAAGCCTCCGCCGACGCCGCACAGGTGGCCGAGCAGTTCGAGGGACCGGCCACGTGGCAGCCGGCCGACGACCTGGACGGGCTGATCCGCCAGGGCGAGGACGTGACCATCGAGGAGCGCATCGAGCGCCACGGCGAGACGGTGGCCGGCCTGCAGGAGATGATCACCTACGGACTGAAGGGCAGCGCGGCATACGCCTACCACGCAGACGTGCTGGACACCACCGACCGGGATCTCTACGGGCGCTTCCACGAGCTGTTGGACTACCTGGCCGGCGAGCCGGACGACGTGGACGAACTGCTGGGCAAGGCGCTGGAGGCGGGCGAGCTGAACCTGCAGGTGATGGAGCTTCTGGACAGCGCCAACACGGGGGCCTATGGGGATCCGGAACCGACCGCCGTCCGCGTCGAGCCACTCGCGGGCAAGGCCATCGTGGTCAGCGGGCACGACCTGCGCGACCTGGAGGAGTTGCTCGAGCAGACCGAGGGGACGGGCATCAACGTCTACACCCATGGGGAGATGCTGCCCGCACACGGCTATCCGGAACTGAACAAGTACGACCATCTGGTGGGCAACTACGGCAGCGCGTGGCAGAACCAGCGCACTGAGTTCGACGAGTTTCCCGGCGCCATCCTGATGACCACCAACTGCCTGATGAAGCCGAAGGACAGCTACAAGGATCGTATCTTCAGCACCGGGCCGGTCGGCTGGCCGGGGGTGACCTACCTTGAGCACGGCGATTTCCAGCCGGTCATTGACGCCGCGCTGGCCGCCGACGGCTTCGCCGAGGACGGACCGGACAAGGAGATACTGGTCGGCTTCGGCCACGCGGCGGTGCTGGGCGTGGCGGACAAGGTGGTGCAGGCGGTCAAGGACGGGGACGTGCGGCACTTCCTCCTGATCGGCGGCTGCGACGGCGCAAGGCCGGGTCGCAACTACTACACAGAGCTGGCCCAGGCGGTGCCGGACGACTGCATCATCCTGACGCTGGCCTGCGGCAAGTACCGGTTCAACAAGCTGGAGTTCGGCCAGGTGGCCGGCCTGCCGCGGCTGCTGGACGTGGGCCAGTGCAACGACAGCTACTCCGCCGTACGCATCGCGCAGGCCCTGGCCGATGCGTTCGATACGGACGTCAACGGCCTGCCCCTTTCGCTCGTGCTGTCATGGTATGAGCAGAAGGCCGTGGCCATCCTGCTGACGCTGCTCTACCTGGGCATCGAGGACATGCGCCTGGGCCCGACGCTGCCGGCGTTCGTGACCGAGCCGGTGCTGGAGGTGCTCAGCGAGAAGTTCAACGTCATGCCCATTACCACGCCGGAGGAAGACCTGGCGGCCATCCTCGGCTGAGAGACGCAGAACAACGGCAACTGCGTAACAGGATGTACAGGATGGACCGGATATCCTGTGCATCCTGTCGCGTGTGTCG
>JAWOCH010000385.1:0-19042 GCA_046483865.1 Candidatus Brocadiia bacterium
GGTGTACGCAGTGAGTGGGTTTGCTCAGACATGGGATAAAACTCCAGAAGGTCGCTTTGTCGGAAGACAGTGTGGCGTCGGTGTTAAGTGTTTCAACTTGGCTGCTTGCAGTTCTCAGCATGGTTCGTCACCTGTTGGTGCTCATCGAGCGGCGTGGGCGTTCAATCGCGGGGATGGAATCGCCGGACAGCCCCCTCGACGGCCTCACGCTGGCCGAGGAAGGTAACGTGGTCTCCACGGACTAACTGCTCGTCGGCCGACGGAACGTGCGTCCCGCCGTCGTGGCCGATAACCGCGATGATACAGCCATCAGGGATTTCTGCGTTGACCTCACGGACAGTCTGGCCAACCAGATCGTCGGCCGTGATCTCTATTTCTTGAACGTCGTGGCCTTCGCCCAACTGGGTCATCCAGTGGGCCAACTCGGGGCGTTCGATCTCGTTGTCAATCGACCACGCGGTCGCCTGAGCAGCGTCGATAGCGGTCACGTCCAGTGCTTCGAACGCTACGGATGCCGCGCTCGCGCATCATCAGCAGCGCGTCGTTGATGATGTTGATGCCCCCGCCGATCGAGGCGATCACGCGGTTGCGCCTCTCGATGGGCACGCCGCCCTCGTCGGGCCAGGGGTGGGTGATGTGGAAATGGTGCTCGTAGATGGCCAGCTCCTTGCCCGCGTCGCGGACCTGCTGGTGGTGGCGGAAAACGCGCCCCACCGGCTCCAGCACGCGCCGCGCCGTGTAGGCATAGACCCAGCGGAACAGCTCGTCGTCGGTCTCCAGGTGATCCACCTGCTCCGCCCGCGTGCCGTTCATGAGGTAGGGTGCGATGGCGTAGAGGTCCGCGTTCGGCACGTCCTGCAGTATCCTGCCCGTCAGCCACGGGCTGCCGGCCTGGCAGCCGGCGACGAACACGACGTTGGGCCGATAGTGCGGCGAGCGCCGGGCGGCGGCGAACATGTCTCGCCAGTGATCCGGCCCGTTGAACGAACCGGTGGCGTAGCCGCCCGGGTTCCACGCCTCGTTGCCGAACTCGACATAGATGTGATCGAACACCTCCGTCCACGGCTGCGGATGGCCCAGCTCCGCGCGCCGCCGCCCGTAGCCCACGTCCGCCGGGGCGCCCAGGTACTCCATCAGCTTTGGAATCTCCTCCGGGTAGAGCGTGCCCGGCAGGCAGTACCACGGGTCGGCGCCGACGTGTTCGCACAGCTCGTAGTAATCATGCAGGTTGAACTCGTACTTCGAGGCGCCATTGCGGCCGCCCTTGATCAAGTTGCGGAAGCGGCGCGTCCAGCCCATCTGCTCCAGCCGGGGCCGAAGGTTGTTCTCCAGGTCGCTGCCGCCCATCTGCAACATGCGCAGCGTGCCGGGGTTCAGCTCCCTGACCAGGTCCACGAACTGGTCGCGGAAGGCGGTGGGATTCCCGTGATCCTCGACCTTCCATATCTCCACGTCGTCCACCAGCACGTCGCCTCTTTCCGCGACGAAGCGGATGGCGATGCCGTTGTCGCGCTCCGGCGGGAAGCCCTCCACCTCCATGCGCAGGTCGTACTGCTGCCACTCATCGCTCGGGTTGATCGCCACGGTTGGCGTGTTCTCGGCGGTCACGCTCAGTGTGGGTTCACCCGACGGGGCCTTTGCCCAGAAGCGCACCCGCCAGGTGCCGTCCTGCTCGACCACGCGCTGCCACATGGGCACGAAGGTGTAGTGGGCTTTCTGCTCGGCGCCGCGCAGGCGCAGGGCGGCCACCCCGAACGAACCCGGCGGCACGTCGCCGATGCTGACGTCGTTGTGTTCCGAACCCCAGAAGTCCGGGTTGTTCGTCTCCCGGATGCTGCCCTGCTCCGGGTTGCGGTACTCGAACAGGATGCCGTTCTTGTTGCGTTCAGGCGGCTCGACCTCCTTGTCGAAGGCCACGTAAAGCAGGTCGCGCTTCTGCGGGTCGGCCTCGCACCGGCGGATCGTCATGTCCTCTATCACGCCGGAGACGTACTTGGCCGGCGGGCCGAGCAGCGTGTAGCGGACCTTGCCTTTCATCGCTTCCCACGCCTCCTGGGCCGGTTTGGACCACAGGAAGATACCCCCTTCGTCCTGCGCGGGGCCCCAGGAGATCATCCGGTAGAGGACGCCCTCGAAGTTCTCCGCCACACGCATCTTCGTCAGTGCGGAATCCCAGTAGTTGTCCCCGCACGTGTTGATGCCCAGTCGGATGGTGTCCTCGACGATCACCTGGTCGGTCAGGCGCACGGTCGTCACGTCGCCGTCATCGGCGACCCCGTGCGCGGCTGAGACGCACAGGCACGCTGCCATCGCTGCGATCCAAATCCATCTTGTCACTTCGGTCATCATGCTTCCCCCAACCTGTGCACGAGCTTCCCGGCTTCGTGCCGACATTGTAAGCGTCCGCACGCTTCGGCGCCATCGGCGCTTGTGCATGAGTTGACAAACAGCCCCCGTGCGGCTAAAGTCACAGCCCCGGCGAAGGCTGGCGCAAAACTGCCATGACAAGGAACTGCGATGGCCAAGCTTGTGGTTGTGTCCGGTGGGAGCGAAGGGCAGTCCTTCTCCCTCGAGGAGGACATGCTTGTGGGTCGTTCCGAGGAGTGTGACGTTCTTCTGAACGACCTGCTCGCCTCCCGCCAGCACGCCCGGATACAGCACCTGGACGACGGTTGGTTCATCGAGGACCTGGGCAGCGCCAACGGCACGAAGGTCAACGGCGCGGAGACCGACAAGGGCCAACTGCACGACGGAGACTGGATTAGCATCGGGGAGTCGAAGCTGACGTTCGTGCTGGACGACGACTTCAAGATGCCCCGTCCGGCCCTGGCGGCCGATACCGCTGTGCCGGAGGTGATGCAGACGCTGGACGTCGTGCAGACGGCCCCCGGCATCGGGGAGGATTCCACCGACGCACTGGTGAACCGGCTGCGCCAGCACCTGAGCACGCTGCGCCAGGTGGCCGAGGCATCCTGCGGAACGCTGGTGCTGGAGGATCTGCTCCAACGGATACTCAACCAGCTTCTGCGGGTGTATCCCCAGGCCGACCACGCGCACGGCATGTTGCGGGGTTTCGGCCGGGACGACGCCGATCTGCATCTCTCGGCGTCCCGCCCGGGTCGGGAATCGGCCGATGGAGGCATGAGCCGGACCCTGTTCGAGATGGCCACGGGCCAGGGCAAGGCCGTCCTGGCGGACGCCGGGGCGGATGCCCGCCTGCAGGACGCCCAAAGCATCGTGGGGCACGGGCTGTGCTTCATGATGTGCAGCCCGCTGATGGTCGGCTCGCGCACGCTGGGCGCCATCCAGGTGGACACGACGGACGCCACGCGCCCGTTCACCGGCAACGACCTGCAGCTCCTGGTCACCGTGGCCGGGCAGGTGGCGGTGGCCGCCGAAAACGCCCATCTGCACGGCCGAGTGGTCGCACAGCAGCGGCTGGCCGCCGTCGGCGAGGCCATAGCCAGCATCGCGCACTGCATCAAGAACACCGTCAACGCCATGGCCGGCGGGTCGTACATAGTTGACCTCGGTATGCAGAACCAGAACCTCGACAAAGTCGCGAAGGGCTGGGACATGGTCAGTCGCAGCACCGACTTCATGACCGACCTGGTCAGGGACATGCTGCTGTACTGCCGCCAGGGCGGACTGCGCCGCACCCCAACCGATGCGGCAGAGCTTCTGCAGGAGACGGTGGCCGCCGTGCGGCAGTCCGCATCGGAGGACGGAATCGAAATCGCGCTGAATGCCCAGGAAGACCTGCCCGAAGCCCATCTGGACCCAACCGGCATCCGGCGCGTGGTGCTGAACCTGCTGACGAATGCGATCGAGGCCTGCCCGGCCGGCTCGCGGGTCGAGGTGCGCGCCGCCCTGGCGGAGGGCGGTGAGGCGTTGCGGATATCGGTGGCCGACGACGGCCCCGGCATACCGCCCGAGGTCCGAGCCCGCCTGTTCGAGCCCTTCTTCACGACCCGTGGCAGCGAAGGCACCGGACTGGGACTGGCGGTCGTGCAGCGCGTCATCCAGGAGCACGGCGGGGAGGTGGAAGTCGAGTCCGAGCCCGGCAGCGGCGCCGCCTTTCACATGACCATCCCCCTGGAGAGCGAGCAAGTTGACACTAAGCTGGCGGAGTAGCCCATGGCAACTCGCTGAAAGAGGGGTAGGTCCGGCGTCCCCGCCGGACAAGGCGCGGCGAGACGCCGCGCCTACCCGGTCAGAGAGCGAGTGGCGCGGGACGAGCAGCTTCTTGAACAGGCTGGTAACGCAGGTTTCGTGCAAGCAACCACAGTGAGGCCCGGAGGTGAGAATGACCGAGGAACTGAAGAAGGTGCTGGTGGTGGACGACGAGCCGGACGCGGTGGAGTTCGTCAGAGCGGTGATGGAGGAGGCCGGCTACGAGGTGGTCTCGGCGTCGAACGGCAGTGACGGCCTGGCCGCCGCCCAGGCGGAGGCGCCGGACCTGGTCGTCCTCGACGTGCAGATGCCCGGCATGGACGGGTTCACCGTCTTCGGCAAGCTGCGCAAGACGACGGGCCTGCAGGAAGTGCCCGTGATCATGCTGACCGGAGTCGGCCAGAAGGTCGGCATCGGGTTCGGCGCCGAGGAAATGGGAGACTACTTCGGCCAGGAGCCCGACGCATATATCGAGAAGCCCGTTGACCCCCAACTGCTCCAGCAGAAGGCCCGCAGCCTGCTGGAGGACTGAGCAGCCCCCGGACACGCGTATCACCAAAAGGATGCCTATGCGCAGCCGAACCCTCTGCACCCTTGTCGTCTGCCTTGTACTTGCCGGCGCCTGCCCTGCCGCGCAGGCCGCTGAGAAGCCGTTCTTCGTTGACCTCAGCCGCGTCGCCAACGCCGACCTCGAGGACGACGGCATCCGCGACAACGGGGCCGGCGGCTGGACCGACGAGGGCATCAACGACATGTTCCTCTGGCCGCCCCTGCCGCTGGGCACCAACCTCTACAACGGCTATCCCTTCCACGTCATTGACCCGGCCGAGAACGACGGGCGCTCGGTGCTGATCCTGCGCGGCAGGCGGCGCTGCCAGGACAAGCCCGTCCGCGCCGAGGTCCCCGTGCCCGAGGTGCGCGGCCGCTACGTCTTCTTCATGCAGAACGCCGCCGCCCAGACCCAGGTGGGCAGCAACTTCCGCGTCGCCACCTACAGCGTCCGCTACGCCGACGGCACCCAGACCGAGATCCCCATCCGCGACGACCTGGAGATACGCCAGTGGTGGATCGGCGGCGGTGAGAACAACCACCGCCGGGAGCTGCGCTGGCCGGTGCATTACGGGCGCAACATCTACACCCGGAAGTGGAATGCGAAGATCGGCGTCTGGGCCACCCGATGGGTCAATCCCCACCCGGAGAAACCCATCTCCGCCCTTGAGTTCCGCTCAGAGGTCCGCTCGGTGCCCATCATCTTCGCCGTCACCATAGCGGACAGGGACTATGCCGCCGAGCGGCAGCCCCCGCCCGAAGCGGGGCCGATACCGGAGGGCTACTTCGCCCGCAAGGCAGCCCTGGAGAACGGGCGGCTTTTCGATCTGATGCTCGAGGAAGGGCACGCGCGGGGAGTGCGAAACATCGAGCTGATCCGCCGGGACCTGCTGGCTGTGACCGTGGACCCCGCGCTGACGCGAACCGGCATCGGCATGGGCGACGCCGGACAGCACCAGAAGCCCGAGGCGTTCACCATCAGCAGCGAGACCGACTCCCGCTATGCCGACGGACGCCATCCGACCGAGGTGGGCCGGCTGAGCTATGAGCGGTGGAACGGCGACATCGGCCCTTTCCCGGGCAACATTCTCTACTGGCACGAGTTCTACCTGCGCCTGCCTGAGCCCCTCCGCTCCGGACATGACTACACGCTCCACGTCGAGGGGATCGAGCCGCCGCTGAAGGCAGAGACCCCTCTGAGCTACCACGAGGAACGGACGATCACCAAGGCCATCAAGGTAAACCAGGTGGGCTATTCGGCGCGGGCCGGGCGGCGCTACGCCTACCTGGGCTGGTGGGCGGGGGACCTTGGCGCGGTGGACTACTCCGGGCTGGAACGCTTTGCCGTCCTGGACGAGCAGACGGGGCGGACCGTCCTGGAAGGCCCGATCACCTTGCGGCGGGAGGGTGACGCCCTCAGCGGCGAGGATGTCTACGAAATGTCCATCTCCGAGCTGGGGCCCGGCCGCTACCACATCCGCATCCCCGGGCTGGGCCGCTCGGACTCATTCGCCGTGGGCGGGGAAGCCCTGCGCGAGCTGCACTTCCACACCATGCGCGCGTTCTTCCATCAGCGCTGCGGCCAGCGGCTGGGCGAGCCCTGGACGTGGGTGCAGAAGGAGCCCTGCCACGTCTGGTGCTGGGAGAGCGGCTACCTGCTGACCGAGGACTACGAGCCGAAGCCGGGGGAGGAGAAGCGGGCCTTCCGCGGGGGCTACCACGACGCCGCTGACTTCGACCACTTCACCTACCACCTGAAGGGCACGGCGCAGACGCTGAGCATGTACGAGCAGTTCCCGGAGGCGTTCGCTGACGGGGCGCTGAACCTGCCCGAGAGCGGCAACGGCATCCCCGACGTGCTCGACGAGGCCCACTGGGCGCTGTTCTTCTACCGCGACCACCAGCGCCCCGACGGCGGAGTGCCCCTGGGGCGGGGCAACGGCTGCGACGCATTCGCCCAGCAGACCGGCGGCAAACGGACGCCATTCGGCGTGCTGCCGGTCAAGAACACAAGCTGCACCGAGTTCGCCGCCGTCGCCGCCCAGTACGCGCGCATCATCGAGCCGTTCGACCCCGAGCGCGCAGCGAGTTACCTGGGGGCCGCGCGGCGGGCCTACGACTGGGCCCGGCAGCACCCCGACGACTCGGACAGGGCTCGCCGGCTGGCCGCCTGGGCGGCCGCCGAACTGTTCCGGGCCACCGGCGAACAGCCCTACAACGAACGCTTCAAGGCGCTGCACCGGGAAGGTGCCCTGCGGGCCCGACATCGCATCCTCAGCCAGCACGCCGGCGTCTACTGGTGGCCCTACATTGTCTGCGAGCGCGACGGCACCGACCGGCAGGTCCAGCAGGAGCTGGGCCGGATGCTGATCGAGAAGGCCGACGCCCTGGTTGCCAGCCTCGAAAGGCCGGCCTACCGGATGAGCCACGGAGGCGAGACCTACCTGGGCTGGGGCAGCGGCAACGGCGGCGGCTACTACGCAGACGCACTGCTGCGGGCCTACTGGCTGACCGGCGAACAGAAGTACCTGGACGCAACCTGCCTGAACGCCGACTTCCAGCTCGGCTGCAACCCGCTGTCGAAGTCCTTCATCACCAGCATGGGCGCCCGATATCCGGTACGGCCCGAGATCAGCCGCTTCCTCTACGAAGGGCCGGGCGCGTCCGGGCGCACCGTGGAGGGCATCACCGTCTACGGGCTGAGCGAGCAGGTGGAGTTCGACTGGTATCCGCGCCCCGTGCCCGCCTGGCGCAAGTGGCGGGACCTGTGGGGGGCGGGTTCGGAGACGTGCAGCGAGTTCACCATCGCCCAGACCATCGGCCCCTCGGCCATGCTCTACGGCAGCCTCTACGCGATGGGGCGCTGATCCGGCCGTCCTCCCTTGACCTGCCGCCAAGAAGCGTTAACATCCCCCGCTCCGGAGGGAACGAACCCTCCGGGAAACCGCTACGGGAGGAGTTCCCATGCGCATCGGCATCTGCTCGTTCAGCTTCCACCGCCTGCTGGCGGACGGCAAGCAGGACATCTTCCAGTACATCACCGACTGCAAGGAGCTGGGCTGCACCCAGCTCGATCCCTGGAACGCCCACCTGGCCCCGCTGCGCGAGGGCGACGAAGTCATCCACGCCGGCCACAACCCCGACGATGCCGGCCTTGAGCCGGCGGAGGACGACTACGTCGAAAACGTCCGGGCGGCGGCGGAGCAGGCCGGGCTGCCGTTCGGCTGCATCGCCGCCGACGGCGCGCACATCTACGACGACGATCCGGAGGTCCGCAAGGCCAACCGGGCGAAGGCGTATCGCTGGATCGAGATCGCCGGCCGGCTGGGCGCCGAGCAGATACGCGTTGACGCCGGCGGCCCGGAGGAGATGCCGGATGATGCCTTTGCGGTCATCTGCGAGGGATACCGGGACATCATCGAGCGGGCCGGCCGGGTCGGCGTCCAGGTGTTGACCGAAAACCACTGGGGCCCCACCCGCCGGCCGGAGAACGTGCTGCGCCTGCTGAACGAGCTGGACGGGCTGGGCTTCCTGTTCGACACGAACAACTGGGCCGAGGGCCGGCAGCGCGAGGGCTGGCAGAAGTGCGCGCACCTGGCCGACGCCGTCCACGTGAAGACTTTCCGCTTCGACGAGCAGGGCAATGATCCCACCGTGGACCTCTCGGTGCCGATCCGCCTGCTGGTGGAGTCGGGCTACGATGGGTGCTGGACGGTCGAGAGCGTCCCCCGCGAGGTGGACGAGTACGAGGGCGCCCGCAAGACCATCGAGCTGATCCGCCGCGAGGTGGCCGCAGCCAGCAACCAGCAGTAGCGAAAGGAGCGCAATGGAACCGGCGCTGCACTCCTGGAGCTTCCGCAATCGCTTCCAGGAAGACGACGACTTCGACATCTTCCGTGCCCTGGACCTGACGGCGGAGATGGGCTTCGGGGGGATCGAGATAATGTCCGGCAAGGCGGGCGGCCCACCGGGTGACTTCGCCTCTGACGACATGGACTACCTCCACGGCGTGATGGAGCACGCCCGCGAGGTCGGCGTCCGCGTGCTCAGCCTGGCGACCTACAACGACTTCGCCTACGTGCGGGACGAAGACTGGCGCCGGGCGAACATCGAGTACGTCAAGGAGTGGCTGCGCATCGCCGGGGAACTGGGCGTGCCCAACATACGGATGCTCACCGGCTACTACATCGAGGGTGAGCCGCGCGAGCGGCTGGAGGAGCTGACCCTGGCCGGCATCCGCCGGTGCGCGCCGGTCGCCGAGGAGGCCGGGGTCAACATGGCCCTCGAGAACCATAACTCGATTTTCTTCAGCGCCGACCAGATCCTGTGGCTGATCGAGCAGGTCGGTTCGGAGCGGCTCACCACCTGCCCCGACCCCAGCAACTGGTGCCGGGGCTTCCTCACCGGCGAGGCGGCGGAGGGGGAACGCGAGGTCGTGTTCCAGAGCGCCGCGAAGGTGGCGCCCCTGGCCACCCAGTCGCACCTGAAAGTGTGCGGGGTGACCGACGACGGCCGGCTCGTCGGCTGGGAGGACGACCTGGAGCGCTTGATCCGCACCTATCGGGATGCCGGCTACGACGGGGCGCTGGCGTTCGAATCGGTGGCGGAAGGCGACCTGCTGGCCCCCCTGCCGCAGGCCCGCCGGGTCGTGCAGGATGCCATTGACCGGGTTGGAGGACGACCATGACAAACGTCAAGACCATCCGCGCCGGCTTGATCGGCTGCGGCGACATCAGTTCCAGGCACCTGAGGACCTACGCGGAGTGCGGCATCGAGCTGGCCGCACTGTGCGACCTCGACCTGACGCGCGCCGAGAAGCGCCGGGCCGAGTTCGGCAGCCCCGACACGCCGATCTTCACCGACCACCAGGAACTCCTGGCGATGCCGGAGATTGACCTGGTTACGGTTGCCACGCCGGTCTCCGTCCACGCGCCGATCACCATAGACGCCCTGCAGGCGGGCAAGCAGGTGGCCTGCGAGAAACCCAGCGCGCTGTCCATCGAGGAGAACCGGCGAATCGTCGAGGCCGCCAGGCAGACCGGCAACAAGGTGGCGTTCTTCTCCTCCCGCATGAGGTGGGGCTCGGCTGCACTGGCCCGCGACTATACCGAGGGCGGCGAACTGGGACGCATCTACCACGCGGACGTGCAGTACTGGCGCCGCCGCGGCCGGCCGGGGCTGGACTGCGTGGTCGGCGCCCACTGGTTCCTGGACAGCGAGCAGGCCGGCGCCGGCGTCCTGATGGACATGGGCGTCTACTTCATGGACACGGTGATGCACCTGCTGGGCTGGCCGGAGATAAGCGCCGTCTCGGCCGCCACGTTCCGGGGGCACGCGCACGACCTGCCGCCCGAGGTGCGCTTCGACGTGGAGGAGCATTGCACCTTCCTGGCCCGCACCGATGGCGACCTGCTGCTCAGCTTCGACCTGGCCTGGATCGCCCACCACGCGCCGAAGCGCGTGGTCTCCATCCTGGGCACCGAGGGCGGCATCCGCATCGGCGGGGGGCAGCCGTTCACCTTCTTCCACGAAAGGGGCGGGCCCTTCCGCTGGATGGACACCACCACCGAGTGGAAGGACAGCCGGGGAGGCAACCAGCACGTCTACGAGGGGCTGATGCGTGCGGCCCGCGGGGAGGACGTCTACGTCGGCACCACGCCGGAGGAGGCGCTTGCACTGACGGTGCTGACGCAGATGGTCCTGCACTCCGCCGAGCAAGGACAAGAGATCCGGCGCGAGGAGCTGCCGGGGCTCTGAGAGCGCGGCAGCGGACGCCCTTGGCATGGGCGCGCCGCCGTCCTATCCTGTACCCGTCGCCTATCCTCCCGTGCGCAGGACGACGCAGTGGAAACGCAGGGAACCGCGATCGGCGTTGACCTCGGCTCGCGCATGACGAAGATAGTGCGCCTGGAAGACGGGCGTATCGCGGAGGCCCGGGCCTTCGACACAGCTCCCGAGCCGATGGCGCCCGTGCGCAAAGTGCTGCAGCAGATGGCCCCCGCCCCCACCGTGGCCACCGGCTACGGCCGCCACCTGGCCCGGGCCGACCTGGACTGCGAGGTGGTCACCGAGATACTGGCCTGCGCCCGTGCGGCGCGGCACCTGCATCCTGAGACCGGCAGCGCTATTGACATCGGCGGGCAGGATACGAAGGTCATCGAGCTGTCGGAGGCGGGTTTCGGGCGGTTCGAGATGAACGATCGCTGCGCGGCGGGCACGGGCCGGTTCCTGGAGGTGATGGCCCGGGCGCTGGACTACTCGCTGGAGGAGTTCGCCCGCGCGGCGCAGGGGGCCGACCGCGCACTGCACATCAACAGCATGTGCACGGTCTTCGCCGAGTCGGAGGTGGTTTCACTGATCGCGCGCGGAGAGGATCGGGCGCGGATAGCGCGGGGGCTGCACGCCGCGATTGCCCGGCGGGTGGCGACGATGGCCAGCGCCATCAACCTGGGCGACTGCGCGCTGTTCGTCGGCGGGGTGGCGCGGAACCCGTGTATGGCACACGCACTGCAGGAGGAGTTGCCCTGCCGGATCACAGTGCCCGACAGCCCGGAGCTGGCAGTGGCCCTGGGGGCCGCACTGCTGGCACTGGACTAAGAATCTATCTCAGAACCCGGATCTACTGCGGCAGTGTTGGCCGTGGTTCCCGGGGGTCGGTCAGTCGGAGGGTTTGCCGCGGCGTTCGATGTTGGCGAAGTCGAGCTTATCCAGCAGGCCGCCCAGATCCTCTTGCTCCCCTTCCTGGCCCTTTCTGCCCTCCTCGGCTTCGGCTTCCTGCGCCTCGGCCGCGGGCGTCTTCAGGATCTGTTTCTCGGTCTTCGAAAGGCGGTCGGACAGGCTGGCCTTCTGGACGCGGCGGCTCTTGGAGCCGACCGTGCTCTTCGGCGCCCGGATGGCGCTGCCGGGTGTCTTGTCAGGCACGTCGGCGCGCGCGCCGGCGGCGGCAGGCGCCCTGTCTTCACGTTCCCGGCGTTTGCGCCGAGAGGGCCGGCCGCGCCTTTCGGGGCGTGCGCTCTCTTCCCGCAGGGACAGCGCGATGCGCTTGCGCTCGATGTCCACCCGCACCACGCGCACCCGCACTGAGTCTCCCACCGAGACCACGTCGTAGGGCGTCTCCACGTAGCTGTCCGCCAGCTCGCTGATGTGGATCAGCCCGTCCTCCCCCACCCCGATGTCCACGAACACGCCGAAGTCCACGATGTTGCGCACGGTGCCTTCCACCCACTGGTCCGGCTCCAGATCCTCCAGCGACAGGCGCCGCGCCCGCAGCACGGGCCCCGGCTGGTCCTGGCGCGGATCCGGCCAGGGGTTCACCATCTCCTCCACGATGTCCTTCAGCAGCAGGTAGTGCACGTCGAACTGCTTCTCCAGCTCGGTAAGCTGCACGTCGGAGCGCTTTGCTCCGAACTCGGCGCGGCCCTCCTCGGAAATCAGGTCAGACAGTGACACCTCGACCTGCTGGCAGATGCTCTCGGCGACGGGGTAGTGCCGTGGATGGATGCGCGTCACGTCCAGCGGGTTATCCGAGCCCTGGACGCGCATGAACCCGATGGCGCGCTCGCAGCTGTCCTCGTCGATCTTCGGGACCTGGCGCACCTCCCGTCGGCTGCTCAGGGGACCGTTCCTGTCCCTGTAGGCCACCAATGCCAGCGCTTTCTCCGGATCCACGCCGCAGACGTAGCGCAGCATGCTGTAGCAGGAGCTGTTCACGTCAACGCCAACGCTGCAGACGCACTCCTCGATGATGCGGTCGAGCAGCCTTTTGAGCCTGCCGCCGTTGACATCATCGGGATAGGGGTCGGGGCACAGCTCGCGGGGGTTGATCTTGACCATCTCGGCCAGGGGATTGAGCATGCGGCGCCCGACGGAAACGGCGGCTCGTTCGCCCTCGGGCAAGTCCTGCATCTCGTTCCGAGCGGAGCGGCTGGTGCAGTAGGCGTCCAGCCCCAGCTCGGTGATCATGGCGTAGCGCAGCTCGCCGAAGCTTTCGGCGATGATCCCCGCCATCAGTTCCTCTGTCTCCTCGGCGCCGGTGCCGTCCCCTATGGCCACCACCTCCAGCCCGTGCTCCTCGACCAGACGGCCGATCTCGGCGGTGGCCTCCTTGCGCTCCTTCTGGGGGGCGTGGGGATAGACGGTGGTAGTCTCCAGCACGTTGCCCTCCGCATCGAGGGCGGCCAGGTTGCATCCGGTCCGGTAACCCGGATGCACGCCGAGTGTGGGCTGCGGCACCGGCCGGACCATCAGCAGCGACTTCACGTTGCGGCGGATGATATCCAGCGCCAGGCTCTCGGCCTGCTTGACGAGTTCCTTGTCCAGCTCGCGCGCGATGATGCCGGCCAGGATGTTCTCCAGGCTGTGCTTGATGCAGGCGACCAGGAACTCCGAGCTGTTCAGTTTCTTCAGGTCTTCCCCGTCACTGGTCAGCACCGACTCACCCAGCTCGGACATGACCTGGTCGAAGGCGCGGACGCCGCCGGCCAGGTACAGGTCCGCCGCAGCGCGCTCCATTTGCTCCAGCGGCGGCTCCACCTTGTAGTCCAGGACTTTCTCCCGCTTGCCTCGCAGGATTACCAGCATGTGATAGGGGTGCAGGCTCTTGACCGGCTGGCGATAGTCGAAGTACTGCTTGAACTCGCGCATCAGCCGTCCGGGCAGCGAACGGCGGGCACGCCGGACGACCAGGTCGGCCTCCTCCCGCAGCACTTCGCGCTGGCGGTCTCGGTGGGACTTCTCCTCGGCGATCCAGTCGGCGATGATGTAGAAGACCCCCTCCAGCACGTCCTCCACGCGCTCGAGGCCCTCCTCGGGATCGAGGAAAGGCTCGGCGGCGGGGGACAGGTCGGCGACGAACTCCTCCTGGTTGAGCAGCTCCGTGGCCAGCGGCCGCAGCCCCTGGGAAAGGGCAAGGCGGGAGCGGGAGCGCTTGCGCGGCCGATAGGGCACGTAGTAGTCAATCAACTCCCGCATGTCCTCGGCCTGCTGGATGCGCTCCTCCAGCTCTTCGGTCAGCACCTCACGCTCTTCGAGCTTCTTCAGGATCTTGCGCCGCCGGCTGTCCAGCTTCTCCAGGCGAGTGCGCTCCTCCATCAGCTCATAGAAGCTGGCCGGCTCCAGGTTGGCCGCCAGCTCCTTGTGATAGCGCATGATGTAGGGAATGCTATAACCGGCGTCCAGCAGCTCAAGGATGCGCTGCGCCTGGTCAACGGTGAGGTGGAACTTCGATGCGACGCTCTTCAGGGCCTTCTCAGGCATGACAAGCCAGTCCGCATTCCTTCGGGATACGGGAGAGGTGTGACGCCCAGCAGGTGGGGGATTCCGTGCCCAGTGACGCTGATTGTAGGCCATCTGCGCCCGGTTGTCAAAGAGAATCCAGCGGATGCACCCCCTGCGGGCTTTGCGGGCGTCCCCGGCCTGCACTATAGTGAGAGACACTACAAGACCCTTCCCAGACGGGGCAGACACGCATGTCGGCCTGGCTCTACTTGCTGCCGGTGGCAGCCTACCTCTACGGCGCCGTGCCGTTCGGCTTCCTGGCAGCCAGGTGGCTGCGGGGCGTGGACATACGCGAGACCGGCAGCGGTAACATCGGTGCGACCAACGCCGCGCGGGTGCTGGGGTTCCGCTTCTTCCCCCTGATCTTCCTGCTCGATCTATCGAAGGGGCTGGTGCCGACGCTGGCGGCCATGCTGCTGGCGCCTCAGGCCGGCTACGATCCCCATCCCCTGGCCGTGGGCACAGGGCTGGCCGCCATACTGGGACACGTTTTCCCCGTCTACCTCGGGTTCAAGGGCGGCAAGGCGGTGGCGGCCAGCACGGGCGTCTTCGCCGTGCTGGCGCCGTGGCAGGTGCTGATCGCCGCCGGCGTGTGGGGGGCAGTGTTCGGGGCCTTCCGCTACGTATCGCTGGCTTCGGTCTCGGCGGCGGCGGCGCTGCCGCTGGCCGTGTGGCTGCTGGAGCCGGACCCACTGGGCAAAGGGGTGTTCCTGACCGCCATGGCGACCCTTGGCGGCGCGTTCGTCATATACCTGCACCGGACCAACATCCGCCGCCTGCTGGCCGGGACCGAGCACAGGATCGGTCGGTGACTCAGAGGGCGGACGTAACTGGAAGGTACCCACATTGCGCGGCCGGACCGTGGCCCGCAAGAACGCCACCATATGCCAACAAGTCTGAGGTTTCTGCTTGACGTAGCAAAGCGCGGGAGGTAGCTTACAATGCCAGCAACGTGGTGCTAGCGGGCGTTTCGTCTCTGCCGGAGGTGCCTACCGCTATGCGGTATAACATAGGTGCAACACTAAAGAAACAGTACGAGATCGTGCGACCGGTAGGGCATGGGATGGCGGGCGAGGTCTACGAAGCCAAGGACACTTACATGGACCGCAAGGTAGCTATAAAAGTCCTTTCGGGCGTTAGCGATCCCGCTGCCGTCTTGCGTGAAGCCAAGCTCGGTGCCTTGGAAGGTTTTGTCCATGAGAATGTCGTCACAGTCCATAATGTCGTGGTGGACGCCGAGAGTCCGTTCATAGTTATGGAATATGTGGAGGGCTCACTGGAAGGATGCCTCAAGGAATGCATTCGGGAGGGCTCGTGGCTCGAGTACGAAGAGGCTGTCAACATCCTTGACCAATGCTTCCAAGGTCTGATAGCGGCACACGACAGGAGTGTTATACATGGCGACGTTAAGCCTGGCAACGTGCTTCTGCAGCGTGGCGATACCGAGCAATGGGTCGCGAAGATTTCCGATTTCGGTGTAGCTAAGGTGCTCTCGGACCGAACTCCGCGAGTGATTGAATACGGAACGGGAGCCCGAGCACTTGGCTCTAAGAGCTATATGCCTCCTGAAATCCTGCAAGGGGCGAGCCGCGACGAAAGGACCGACGTCTTTTCCCTCGGTGTTCTTGCGTACTTGTTGTTTACGCAGGTGCACCCGTTCTGTCCCACGGACCGCTCTGGCCTTTTCACCGTCGTGGACGCTCTGCTGTCCGAAGCGCCCCCGCCCAAGGTATCTGAACTGAACACAGAAGTACCGGAGGGCCTATCCCGGGTGATAATGAGGATGGTAGCGCGGGAGCAGGACAATATGGAGCGTTACGGTAGCCTGAAGGAAGCGTACGACGACTTCGGCGACCATACCTTCCCAGAGGACTCGCCCCCTGACGGGCAGCCGCCTGCGCCCTGCCCCGTCTGCGGAGGCCAGGTCGGACCTCACGACCCGTACTGCAAGCACTGCGGGAGCAAGATTCCCCGCCTGGAACGGCGCTGCATGTCCTGCGGACATCGGGTTCCTGCGGGCGACGCGTACTGTGGACGCTGTGGAGCGCCAGTGACTGGTGGGGAGCGCGAGGACGACCGGACTAACCGTCTCGACCTTCTGTCCCCTGAGGAGTTGCACACGAAGGCATTCCATGCCAACGGGAGGGCGGAATACGAGAAAGGCCTGGAATTCTCTGAAGAAGCAATAGAAAGGCGACCCGAATGGGCGCAAGCTTGGCAGACGAAAGGCTACTCCCTGTCCAACCTTGGGCGGTACGCCGAAGCCAAGGAGGCCTTCGAGGAAGCTCTTCGGCATTGCGATGACCGCGCTCAAGAGGCCCGAATCCGGACGAATCTGTCGTACGTCCACATGAAAGAACATAGGGATGGGCTAATGCTCAAGCAACTCGAGCGGGCGGTGGAACTCGATCCTGACTATGCCAAGCCTCGGCGGCTTCTTGACAAGTATAGAGGAGACGAACGGAGGTGAGTGACCTTGGCATTGGGGGGAGGAGCAGCGGGTGGGGCCGGCGGAGCCGCACAGGCTTACGTCATCGCCAACGCCATCAAAGCATCTGGCGCCATCGTGCGCGTCGAGCCGGAGCACTTCGGTGCCGTTCTGCGGCGGTCGGAGCAGCCACTGGTGGTGACGGCCACCAGCGGGCTGTTCCGGCGGAAGCACCTCTATCTGACCAGTTACAAGGGCCTGGCCTTCTTCACGAAGTCGCCGCTGCCGCTGTCGCTGCCGTCGGAAGTGGAACTGGTCACGGCGAACAAGATCTGGATCCCCGGATAGTCCGTCCGGCCCACCCTCACACTATGCCGCCGGCACCTTCGGCCTCGGGCAACATGCCCTGCGGGACAAGGGGGTTCATGTCCTGCTCGGGATCCCGCCCGAGAGTCTCCAGAAGGGACTCGGTCAGCTCCCGGCGCAGTGGGTCAGCGTCACCCTCAGCTTCGAGTGGTATGGCGCCTCCGGCGATCATGCCGTGTCCGCCGGCCAGGCCGGGCTCGCCGACCACTTCCCGAAGCAGCTCGCCCGCCCGGGCGTCGCGCCGCGCCGAGCGAAGCGACAGCACCAGGCGCTCGCCGTAAGGCGCACTGCACAGGGCCCAGTGAACGCCCTCCACTGAGATGAGCATGTCGGCCATCTCGGCGACGGCATCCGCACTGGAGGCGCCCTGCATGTGGCAGACCAGCACGTCGCCGGCCACCTGCGCGGCGTGGAGGGCCCGGCCCAGATCGCCGAAGAACGCCACCGGGCGGGTGGGGTGGTGCAGGCGGCCCAGCAGTGGCTGGTCCGAGGCCGGGAAGACCTCCAGGAACGCGGCGATGTCCGCCTCCGACGCCTCCCGGCCCAGGTCCTGCGTCTCGCTGCTGATGCCGTAGCAGATGGCGGTGGCCAGGTCCGACGGCACACTCACCCCGGCGCCGACCAGGTACTCGGTCAGGATGGTGGTCACCGCGCCGTAGCCCTCTCGCACGTCCACGAAGGGGACGTCCAGCTCATCCAGCGGCGGGTGATGGTCAATGACGGCGACCACGTCGCAGTCCCCGGGGGCCGAGTTGTTGCCGAACCCCGGCTGGGTGTCCACCATGACGACGGCGTCCTCGGGGCGGATCTTTATGTTGTCCACCGACCAGAGGGGTATCTCCAGCGCCCGGACCATGTGGCGGTTCTCGGCGCGCCCGACGATTCCCCCGTAGACAATGCGGGGCTTGCACTCGGTGGTCTGCTCGATCAGGTGGCACAGGCAGAGCCCCCCCGCCATGGCGTCGGGATCGGGGTTGTTGTGCAGCATCAGCAGGGCGCGCTCCCGGTCGGACAGCAGGTCGCACAGTTGCTCTGCCTGCTCGCGGCTGGACGGCAGTTCGGGTCGGCTCATGGGTGCTTTGCTCCCGTTCGACACGTCATTCGGTTGTTCGGCGGCCACGCGGAAGCGTGGCCCTCCAGGCGCCCTCTCCGGTGGCAAATCATCGTAGGCCCGGCCCGCTTCTACCCCTCGCCGCAGCGGCCCCGCGCGGCCGGCGCTGCCTGCGCCAGGGCCTCCGCCTCGAGGGCGGCCGTGTGCTTGTCCACCATGTGGTGCGGATGGTAGCTCTCCTTGGCCTTGCGCAGGCCGGGGATGCCCAGGTCCTGCTCGCGGTTGATGAACTCGAACTCCTCCAGCCCGTGCTCTGCGAACCAGCGGTTGATCACCTGATAGAGCCCGTTGAATCGCGTCATGGCCTTCTCGAAGTGCACGGCCGCCGTGTCCGGGCTCAGACGCTCGCCCAGCGCGTATGCCTGGACGGCGCCCTGAATGCGCACGACCCCGCCGGTCAGCTCCAGTTCGGCGAAGTGGTCCAGCGCCCGGCGAATGGCCAGCCTTTCCGCGCACAGGCCCTCTCGCTTGTCGCAGTTCCGCTCCTCGCACCAGCGCTCCTGCATGTCCCACAGTTCGCCGGTCAGGTCGGCCGTGACCGCGCAATAGCTGCACTCGTAGCTGGACAGGCACTGGTTGACCAGGTTCTTCTGGCGGTGGTACTCCCGCCCCGGCAGCTCGACCAGGTCGCGGCGGCGGTAGACGTAATCTGCGTTGTCCCTGTCCTCCTGCACGGTCAGCCCCTGCTCGCGCAGTGCGTCGGCCGTCTCGGTGGGAATGCGCTCGAAGCAGTGCAGGCCGTCGGCCGCCAGCTCCCCCAGCAGGTCAGCCGCCGAGTCCGGCCCGCGGGGCGGGCCCAGCACGCTGCACTCCCCATCCTGCTGCTGGCGGAAGACCAGCGAGTCGCCCACCATCGCCCACGACACCGCCCTCCGCTCCCCCCACACCCAAAGGTTGGTGAATGTGTGTTCCGAGATGCGCGGCGGATGGCGCCGCAGCCGCTGCGTGACGGCGTCCCGGTCCTCAAGCTCAAGCGGCTTCCAGTCCGGCATTGGGGCTCTCAATCCTCGGGGATCAACTGCCGTAGCTGGCGACGCAGCTCCTCGGGGTCGTCTGTGGGCTCCTGGCAGGCGCCGCCGTGGCACAGGTAGGCCCCGGCCTGCTTGCCGCGCAGCAGGGGGATCTCCTTGGCCAGTTCC
>JAWOCH010000287.1:0-4171 GCA_046483865.1 Candidatus Brocadiia bacterium
AGGACATGTTCACCTACGTCTACGGCACCCGCGCCGGCATCGCCCATTGCAGCGTTACCGGCACCTACCAATACGAGGCCCGCATGTGGGGCGACGTGGGCGACGCCTACGGCGAGACCGTGCTGGCGCCCGTCGGCGGCCCGGGGCACCTGGAGGGGTTCATCGCCGCCGTCCGAGGTGAAGGCCCGGTCCCGGTTGACCCCGAGGACGCCCTGAAGGTCCAGCGCATCATTGACGCGCTCTACCAAAGCGCCGAGACAGGGCGGGAAGTCCGCCTGGCCGAGGGCTGAGCCGCCTGACTCCCGGAGCTTCAACATCACGTTTCGCAGTGATACGTGCAGCAGCGAGAGACCGGCTTCCGGAGTGCGGTGGCCTGTCTGCCTCAGGCACAGCTTACCACCGTAAGCGTTTGCCTTTCGCGCCGTGAAGCGGCGCTGGGATACAGCCCGGGGTTTCAACCCCCGGAACCGGTGGTCCCACATTCCTCCCGCCCCGGAGGGGCGGCGCCAGCCCACGTGGATCATCGCCCATCGCCCTCTTCTCCTCAGCGGAAACCCTCTCCCCAATCAGCCCCTTCTGTGCCGACGCGGGCTGCGATTCAACCCGCTGGCATGTCTCGCACTGACCTGCTACACTTACCCGACGACTGTCGTCTGGCTCCGCTTGCCCTGACCGGACGTACCCTCCGAGCCATGCTTCGTGATACCCTCAGGACGTACTGGGGCTTCGACGATTTCCTGCCGCTTCAGCGGGAGGCCATGACCAGCGTTCTGGAGGGGCGGGATTCGCTGGTGGTGCTGCCCACGGGCGGGGGGAAGTCGCTCTGCTACCAGGCGCCGGCCGTCGAGCTGCCCGGCACGGCCGTGGTCGTCAGCCCGCTGATCTCGCTGATGAAGGACCAGGTGGACGCGCTGCGCGAGTGCGGCGTGCCGGCGGCGCGGTTCGACAGCAGCCTGTCTGCCCGGCACCAGCACGAGGTCGTCAGCCACTTCCAGGACGGCGAGCTGAAGCTGCTCTACATCTCACCGGAGCGGCTGCTGTCGGAGCGGTTCGGCGACGTGCTGCGCGGCGGGGAGGTGTCCTTCATCGCCGTGGACGAAGTCCACTGCGTGAGCATGTGGGGGCACGACTTCCGCCCGGAGTATCGCCGGCTGGGCGCGCTGAAGGAGCGGTTCCCCGACACCGCCCTCCACGCCTATACCGCCACCGCCACCAGGCAGGTGCGCGAGGACATAGCCGGCACGCTGCGGCTGGAGTCCCCGCAGGTGCTGGTCGGCTCGTTCGACCGGCCGAACCTGATCTACCGTGCCCGCCGGCGGGAAGATGAAATGGAGCAGGTGCGCCGCGTCATTGACGCACACACCGGCGAGTCCGGCATCGTCTACTGCATCAGGCGGGACGACGTGGACCAGACGGCCGCCGCCCTCCGGGGGGCCGGCTACTCCGCCCTGCCCTACCACGCCGGGATGGCCGCCGCCGAGCGGAAACGCCACCAGAACGCGTTCGCCAGGGGCGAAGCCGACATCATCGTGGCCACCGTCGCCTTCGGGATGGGCATTGACAAGTCCGACGTGCGCTGCGTGATCCACGTCGGCATGACCAAGACCCTGGAGCACTACCAGCAACAGAGCGGCCGCGCCGGGCGCGACGGGCTGGAGGCCGAGTGCTGGATCTTCTACTCCGGCAGCGACTATCACACATGGAAGTTCCTGCTGAGCGACGGTGACCCGGAGGTGCGGCGCGTCCAACTGCGCAAACTGAGCGACATGTACAGCTTCTGCTGCGACGTGACCTGCCGTCATCGGGCGCTGGTGGAGTACTTCGGTCAGGAGTTCGAGAAGGACGATTGCGGCGCGTGCGATTTCTGCCTGGGGGAGGTGGACTGCCTGGAGGACTCGCTGGAGACGGCGCAGAAGATACTGTCCTGCGTGCTGCGCCTGGACCAGCGCTACGGGGCCGGCTACACGGCCGGCGTCCTGGCCGGCTCCGACTCCGAGCGCGTGGTGAAGAACCGGCACGACCGGCTCAGCACCCACGGCCTCCTGGACGCCTACCCCGCCCGGCAGGTGCGCAACTGGATCGAGCAGTTGGTCGCCCAGGGCTGCCTGAGGCGCACGAAGCGGTACAAGGTGCTGAAGCTGACGGGCCGGGGGGCGGAAGTCCTGCGCGGCGAGTTTGGCGTCCGCCTGTCACAACCGCGCCGGCCCAAGGTGAAGAAGGCCCGCGTGCAGACCGAGAGCTGGGAGGGAGTGGACCCGGAGCTGTTCGAACACCTGCGCGCCCTGCGCAAAGACCTGGCCGACAGCCGCGGAGTTCCCGCCTACGTCGTCTTCAGCGACGCCACGCTGCGGGGAATCTGCCGCCGACGCCCCCGCAACGCCACCGAGTTCCGCCAGGTGCACGGCGTGGGGGATGTTAAGTGTCGCCGCTACGCCCGCCCGTTCATCGAGGCCATCGAGGAGTTTGAGGAGTGACAGTCTGTCACTGCGGGCTAACGCTGCTGCGCTCAGCGCGGTCGGGGTCGCCCCAGGGCAAGGAACAACACGCGGGGCCGTCACGGCAAACAGGCGGAATTCGTTTGCGTCGCGGAAGACTCTGCGCGAGAGCTACGGGGCACAGCGCATGGGTTCACCTTCCTTGAGAGACTGAGGCAGTTCCCTCAGACTACGGAGAACAGCAGCCAGGAGGGCAGGCTATGGCAGAAGAGAGACCGGGCGAAGACCGCACCGACCACGAAGGGCCCCCCGGGAGGACGCCTGCGTACGGTTCGCAAGCTGGTTCTCCCCGCCCCTCCCACGAACGCCAGGGGCGAGAGGGGCAGCCGGACGCCGAGCCGGCCGATCTGGACGTA
Organism: Candidatus Brocadiia bacterium; assembly: GCA_046483865.1. Classification (GTDB taxonomy): domain Bacteria; phylum Planctomycetota; class Brocadiia; order SM23-32; family SM23-32; genus JAWOCH01. Next base: position 2,852 of record JAWOCH010000287.1, read on the forward strand.
ATCGTCGAGGGCATGGAGTGGCAGAGCGATGAGATCTTCTCCTTCTATGACCGCGCCACAGGGCAAGTCCACTCCATACAGGAGGAGTACCTGCGCAGGGCCGAGAATGCCGACGCGGAGGGAGGGTGGTCGGACTCCATGCCGGAGTGGGAACGCGAACTCATGGAAGTCGCCTGGCAGATTGCCGACGACGTGGACGGCCGTTTCGTCTGCTTGCCCGACCGGTCTGACATAGATGAATGGGCCATGATGCGGTCTTTCGCCGAGGGCCTTTCCGACGACGCGCTGTCCGGCCGCCTGCTGAACGCGATCCACGGCAAGGGCGCATTCCGGCGCTTCAAGGACGTGGTTTACGAGGCCGGTATCGAGGCGGAATGGTTCGCCTTCCGCAATCGGGCCTATCGCAAGATCGCCCGGCTATGGTGCCGCCAGCATGACATCCCCATGAAGGCCGAGGCGCCTGACAGCTCATGACAGGTTGAGCCCGAAGATCAGGTGAGGAGGGGACCGGAAGCGAGCGTAGTTTATGGGCTCTGCAACAGGATGGGGCAGGCGCGGGCCGTTTCGCCGTTCTCACCTGTTCCATTGTTCGACTGCTCGCCTGCTCTACGAGCCCGCTGGAGGCGGGCTGGTCGGCCGGACCGGACACGGTTAGAGAACTTCGCCGCGGAGGCAGGTGCACTGCCCGCCTATGTCTCCGAGGGATTGCTGCGGGCGTCGCAGGGGGTCGCATAGCCACGCGGCGGGACTGCGGCCTCAGGTTGACCGTTTGTCCAGACCCTTGATCAGGCCGCTTACCATCTTCGCCATCGTCTCCAGTTGGTCGCGCATTCGCTCGTGTCTCCCCTCATCGAGAAGTCCCCGGCGGCGGGCAAGCTCAAGCAGAGGAACACACTCCTGGACAGAGCCCCTGGCGATGGTGAAGAAGTTCTTCCTGTCGGCCTTGGTGAAACGGCCGTTGCCCTCGGCAAGGTCCGTTGCGATGGACAGGGCGGCCCGGTTCAACTGGTCGCTCAGAAACCCATAGCCCCGTGGGAAGGATTCGGTGAGGGCGGCTACCTCGTCCGCGAAATCGACGGCCTTCTGGTAGACGTCCAGGTTCTCGAACATGAACGTCATGGGAATCCCCCCAGCGGATTGAGCAGTTGATCAGGGGAGCAGGGGACCGCAGGCGAGCGGCGTTTCTGGACTCTGCAGCAGGATGGGGCAGGCGCGGGCCGTTTCGCCGTTCTCACCTGTTCCACTGTTCGACTGCTCGCCTGCTCTACCAACTCATCTCGGCGAGATGAGTTGGTCGGGGCGGCGGGATTCGAACCCGCG
>JAWOCH010000032.1:0-3271 GCA_046483865.1 Candidatus Brocadiia bacterium
CTCGCTGCGGGCGTCCTTCATCAGGTAGACGCCGGGCTTGCGGGGCAGGTCGTCAACCTTGCGGCGCAGTCTGTCGGGAGTGTCGGTCGCCATAGCAGCGGTTTCGCAGCGGCGTCAGAGTCTGTCGAGGTGACCTGATGCGGGGCTTGCCTCAGAAGTCGTTCTGTATGTGGCACGGCCGCCCTCGGCCGTGGTCTGTCTTCGGCCCCAGCCGGGGGCGGCTGAGCTACATGCCCCAGCCGGGGGCGGCTGGGCTACATGGCTGAGTAGCGTTCCAGGCACCCCCTCCATGATAGGGCAGGCGCGCGGAGGTGTCGAGTTGCCAGGGGTCGGCCGGACCATCCGGTAGGTCCGGCGTCTCGCCGGACCGCGCGGCGGGGACGCCGCGCCTACCCGGCTGGAGAGAAGAGCCGGCGGCTGTCGAGTTGGCCGCGACGCTACGAGCCCTGGGACGGGACGGAGAAGCGCACCGAGTCCTTGCGCACGTAGGCGTCCAGGGACTCGTGATCCACGCGCCAGTGGCCGCCGAAGCGGACGCCGTCAATCTCGCCCTGCTTGATCAGGCGGCGGATGTGCTTGGTGCTGCAGGCGAACTGGCGGGCCACTGTGCGCACGCGCAGCCAGCGGCGGTTCGGGCATCCACAGACTTCGCAGGTCACTTCTCACCCCGCTGCGGTCGTAGTCAGTTGATGGATAACGTGCACGCGGATGCGGCGGTCCTCTGCCCGGCAGCCGGCCGCCCGGCCCCGGAACCAGTCGGCCAGGCGGTCGGGTACTTCCTGGAACCCGCAGCAGATGGGGCAGTAGTCCAGCGCCCGCCGGTCCAGCCAGCCGCTGCCCCCGCAGGCGGGACACGTGACCTCCTCCACCCCGAGCGATTCGTAGACCGGCTCCAGCATCATCTGCCCGCGCAACCGCCGCAGGTCGCGCGGCATCCTGTCCGCCAGGCGACGCACCATCCGCCGGCTCGCTTCGCCCATCATCGGCCTCCCCGGTCGCCGGCCAGCGTGCAGTAGAACCGGTCCTCGACGTCGCTCAGCTCGATGCCGATCCTGTCCAGCTCAGCCGGCGACAGCTCGCCCCGGCGCACGGCTCGCCGCACGGCGGCCTTGTCCAGGCTTTCGCGCACGCGGACCAGCTCCTCCCGGTCCGCTTCGCGCAGTCGGCGGCACGCTTCGGACTGCTCCACCCCGTCGTGCAAACTAAGTGCGCGCCGCCCCCGGCGGAACCCCACGCGCCCGAACGGCGTCTGAAGGCTCTTCCGTCCGTCCGGCAGCAGGCGGTCACGCTCACCGCGGCAGAGGCGTTCCAGCTCTGTTTCCATTCGATCGAGCCGGCGCTCGCGCGAGGCGATGCGGCCGGCGTAGCGTCCGCGGACTTCGTTCAGTTCGCGCTCCATCTCGGCTCGGAGGGATTCCAGGCGACTGCGGACGCGGCACATGAGGCGGAGGCTGCGATCAACGCGGTTGCGCACGCGCTGTCCGGCGGCAACGGCGACGGCCATCGGCACTCTCCTTTCTGCGCGGAAGAAGCGACTTGCGCTGGGCCGGGGGATTCTGATATAACTATCCAGGCGTAGAGACCATATTAGCCGTTTGGCGGCTTTCCGTCAAGTGTAATACCCGAAAAGTCGGCTTTTTCCTTTGCGGCGCGGTGCAGGGCGGTGTAGAATACCGGTAACGGATTACACAACGCGCGTGTCAGGAGGGGGTCAGGATGCCTGAGAACGGCAGAGAGTCCGCACCGCGGACACTGGGGGAGCGCCTGCGTGCCGTTCGCTCGGAACTGGGGCTGAACCAGACGGAACTGGGCGAAGCTATCGGCGTGGGGCAGAGCAGCATTGCCGCCTACGAGTCCGACAGCCGCCCTCCCCCGCTGCCCGTCCTCCTGGCCCTGGAGCACCGGCTGAACATCAACCACCAGTGGCTGCTGGAGGGCACCGGCCCCCGCATGGACGGCGTACGCCCCGGCAAGCCGCTGATCGTCACCAGCCGCGAGGAGCTGAGCGCCCTGCAGAGGCTGGAAGGGGAGGACCAGTACTACGTGGTGCCCTACCTGCGCGACGCGGCCGCCGCCGGACAGGGCCTGATCATGGAGGAACAGGTCGAGGGCTATTGCATCATCCACCGGCGCGTGGCCCCCCGCCCGGAGACCATACGCTGCGTGCGCATCAGCGGCGACAGCATGGCCCCCACCCTGACCGACGGCAGCATAGTGGCCGTGGACGTCACGCCCATCCGCCTGCAGGCGCTGGAAGGAAAGGTGGTCTGCGCCCGCACCGAGGACGGTTCCGTGGTCATCAAGCGGCTCCGCCTGCGCAACCACTACGCCCTGCTGTGGTCCGACAACGAGGACCAGCGCCGCTTCCCGCCCCTCATCGTGGATCTGCGCCAGGTGGAGGAACCGGTCATCGGGCAGGTCATCTGGGCATGGGTGGACCTGCGCTGAGCGCGGCAGATTGACCGCCGCCGCGGGTTCGCGTAGGCTGGACTGTCGGGGCAGAAGGGGACAGAGGCGGGAGGCATGATGGGGAAGACGCGACGCGAGCTTTGGGGCAATCTCTGGCGGCTGATGGGGCCCGGGATCGTCATAGGGGTGCTCATCGTGCTGCTCGGATACGAAGCGGTGCGCCGTCCGGCGCGCTACACCGATCCGCCGAAGCTGCACGTAACGGGGCCCGGCGCAGCCAGCCGCATCGGCGACGCCGACAGCTACCGGCTCCGCGTCTGGGGCAAGGTCGAGCAGGAGCAATCGCTCGATCTGCATCGCCTCCACGGAATGGAGACCGTCGCCACCGACGCCCCGCTGGCCTGCGTGGTGGGCTGGACCGACCACGCCCTCTGGCGCGGCGTGCCCATCCGGGACGTGGTGCGCCTGGCCCGGCCCGAGCCGGACGCCACTCACGTGGTGTTCACCGACGACAAGGACTTCAGCTCCAGCCTTTCGCTGGACTACGTGCGCACGGGCAGGCCCATCCTGGCGTGGGAGGTCAACCACCGGCCGCTGCCGCGCATCCACGGCTGGCCCCTGCGCGTGGTGGCGCCCGGCAAGTGGGGCTACAAGTGGGTCAAGTGGGTCACCAGCATCGAGGTGACCGACAGGGGCCACGAGGGGAATTACGAGAGCATGGGGTTCTCGCTGGACGGAGATGCCGGTGAGCCCAAGCTCGAGGCCGACAAGGGGTAAGGACAGCCGGGAGCAGGGAGCAGGGAGCGAAAGAAACACGCCTCCCGGCGCACGGACGGTCCGTGACGTGCCGGTGGAGGGACGC
>JAWOCH010000178.1:0-13840 GCA_046483865.1 Candidatus Brocadiia bacterium
TGGTGCGACATGGCGGTCGTGTGCAGCCGGTCAAGTGCCTCAGCCACGATCTGCACGGCAGTGTCGAATCCGAACGTGACGTCGGTGCCCACAATGTCGTTGTCAATGGTCTTCGGGACGCCGACAACGGGGATGCCCTTCGCTGCGAGCCGATGGGCGATGCTCAGAGTGCCGTCCCCGCCGATGCAGAACAGTACGTCCAGTCCCGCCTTCTCGAAGTGTCTGAGGCAGTCGTCGGAACGATCTTCTGGCTCGCGGTCCTCCTCGCCTGCCGGAACATACTCGAACGGGTGCGCCGAGTTGGAGGTACCGAGGATGGTACCGCCCAGGGTCAGGATCCCGCTCACGTCCTCATAATCCAGCTCAATCATCTTGTTGGTGACCAGACCCTCGAAGCCGTCCAGGATGCCGACGGCCTCCAGTCCGTAATCGAGCAGGCCGGTCTTGACAACGGCGCGGATCACTGCGTTGATGCCGGGGCAGTCGCCCCCGCCGGTCAGCACTCCGATGCGCTCTACTGAATCCGTCCCGGGCATTTGCGACCTCGTCAGTGGTTCTCGTGTGGTTCAATCAGGACACGCCGCGCATCCGGTCGCTCGGCTGCCTCGAAGGCATCCTGCGCCTCCTGCAGAGGGAACCGCGCGGTCACGATCTGCTCTGCGTCCACTGCACCCGCGGCGATCAAGGACAACGCGCGCCAGTGCTGGTGCGGAGTAGCGCCCCGGCTGCCGACGATGGTGAGCTGGCGCTGGCGCAGACGGTCCGTCGGCACCGACAGCGCGGGACCCGCCCCGGCCAGGTGGGCGGCGAAACCGATGCGCCCACGCGGGGCGGCAAGCGTCACCGCCTCGGAAGCGGTCTTCTGCGCGCCCGTGGTCACGATCACTACGTCCGCGCCCCGCCCGTCGGTCTCCGCCAGCAGTTGCTCCCGCAGTTCCTCGGCCGATCCACCGGGCAGGCGGACGGTCGCGCGACCAGCGGCCGCGGCCGCTTCCTCACCCAGGGTGAACACGCGTGAGACGCCCAGGGCGCGCGCCAGAAGCACGTTCAGCGTCTGGAACGCACCCGTGCCGATTATCAGGACCGTGTCCCCCGGGCCGACGCGCAGCATCTCCTGAACGTTCAGGCACCGGGCCAGGGGCTCGGTCAGGGCGGCCGCGGCGGGCGGGACGCCGTCGGGCACCTTGTGAACCACGCCCTGCCAGACGGCTCCGGGCGGCAGCAACATATACTCCGCGAAACCCCCGTCCCACGTTCCACCAACCGTGATGGGTCGGTCGCAGGCCGTGGGCTGGCCCCGGCGGCAGAAGCGGCACGATCCGCAGGGCACCGCGCCGGCGACCGTCACGCGCTCGCTGTCGTAATGGCCGTGCACCGAGGAGCCGACTTCCACCACGGTGCCCACCAGCTCGTGTCCGAGCACGACGGGGGGCTGGACGGCGTCGTTCTGGCCCTTGAACGCCTGGACGTCCAGCTCACAGACCGCGCACGCGTCCAGTCGCAGCAGCAGCGTGTCCTCGGGGCAGTCCGGGACCGGACGCTCGGTCAGCTCCAGGCAGCCGGCTTCACGCAGGACAACAGCCCTCATGGGTCCTCCTTCTCCGAGTCCCTGCGGGGATGGTAGGTCGGGCGTTCTCGCCGGACAAGGCGCGGCCGGACGCCGCGCCCACCCATTCGAGAGCGACCGCCGGACTTTGAGTAGCTACCGTCATCCTGTCAGCCCCGTACATCCTTCATAGTCCCGTCACTCACGGAGCAGGTGTGCGCCGTCTGCCAGCAGGTCCAGCACCACCTTCAACAGGTCCGGGTCATCGTCCAGACCGTCCACCACCAGCGGCACGGTGTCCGGGCGGGCGCCGACGGTCTGGGCCTCGGGCATCAGATCGGTCACATAGCGCGCCCACGAGCGCAGGTCGGCACGCAGGTCCGCCTCGCGGGCGAGCACCATCACCAGGCGCCCCTGCAGGTGGCAAAGCGAGAGCTGCGCTTCGGACGCCGCCCGCGCGAAGGCGCCGGTCTCCGCCCAGAAGGCGTGTTTGTCCCTCGGCACCGGCACGGTGACCAGCCGCCGCGAGCCCATTGGGCGCACGTCGTCGGCATTCGCTTCTGCGAAGCTCCGGACCTGTTGCTCTCTCTGGCGCGCCTGCTCTGCGTGTTCCTCCACTACTCCCTCGACGTTCGCCTCGACAAGCTCACCCACCACGCCGCCAAGGGCCTGGCGGTCTGCCTTCAGGTAGGTCAACACGCGCCGCAACTCCGCGCCCCACTCCCTCTCCTGTCCGTCTGACAGATTCCCGGCCCCGCAGCGGGCCAGGTCGTGCACGTACTCATCCGCTCCGGCCCCCGCACGTTCCAGCAGGACCTCGGCCAGCGGCACCCCCGTTTCGGCGATCACCAGGTTCTCGGCGCCGATCATGTGCTCGAGCGCTCGGCGGTCCTCCGGCTGCCAGGGCTCACGTCCGAACCAGCGCACGAGCCCGACGAATTGCCGCAGCCGCTTCATCAGCACCGGCCGCACCAGTCGGCCGTCCCAGTCAACGTGCACCACCTGGTGGCCGCACAGAGTCAGGTCGTATCCCCGGGGAAGGCGTCGCTGCGCCTCCGACTCGAAGAACGCGGGCAACTCGTCGGAGGAGAAGACCAGTGCCTCCGCCCTTCCCTCGGCCACACGACCGGCGACGGCCGCCGCCAGGGCGGCGTCGACATCCGGCGTGCAGACGACCACTGTGAACGGCTGATCCATGGCACCCTCTTGGCTCCCGCAGGCCCCCTCGGCGAGACGGCTATCTTAGCTGATCCCGTATGTTCCTTTCAACGCTGCCTGGCAGCCTCTTGCGGGGCTTCTTCCTCTCCGGCCGCCCGGGCTGAGGCGCCGGTTCCTCGCCCGACGGCGGGGCGTACTGCGGAACGTAGGGTTCAAGCTCCAGCAGGTGGTGCAGCAGAACGAGGGCGGCTTCCTTGTCCGGTATGTTGCCCCGAGTGCCGCTCTCCACGGCGCCGAACGACGACGGCGGCACCGGCGCGCCGACACACGACAGGCAGCCGGTCTGGCACTCGCAGCCATGTATCAGGTCCGCCGTCGCCTGCATGATCTCCTCGGTCAGGTCGAACGCCTTCTCGCTGAAACCCATGCCCTGGTGGTACTTGTCGAAGATGAACAGCGTCGGGCTGTCCATGTTCGAGGAGTCCACCACCGCCCCGATGTCCACGGTGTCGCACATGACGAACAGGGGGACAATCTCCACCAGCACGTTGGCCAGCCCCACCAGCCCTTCGGCCGGCTCGCGGCCGTACTTGCGCGCCAGGCGGAGGGCGTCTTCCGGCGGCAGAATCCACCATGCCACGGTCTGCAGATCCTGCGGCGGCAGGTCCAGCTCCTCGTAGCCGATGCTCTCCCGCGAGCCGAAACGCACCTTCTTGAACATGGTCACACAGGATGTCACGGTCACGGGCGCCAGGCCCACGCGGGCGGGCCGCCACCGCCGCTCCCGCATCTCGGAGCGATCGTCTATGCGAATACTTGCTTCTGTCACGGCCTGGGTGAAGTAGTCCAGCTCCTGCTTCTGCACGTAGGCCAGCTTCCGCTCGATATCCAGCTCGGACACCAGGTAAGTGTCGCCGCCGTGCAGATAGACGGCGTTGTCGTGGAGCTGGCTGAAAGCGCTGGTTTCGTCCACGTATCCGACGACGCGATCCTCCTCGCTGTCCATGATGGTATAGGTGGTGCCGCTGATGCTGCGGAGGTTGACCTTTGCGGCGGGGTAGCCCTGGCCGGTCCAGTACCAGCGGTTCTCGATGCGGCGGGCCATGCGATTCTCTTCCAGCAGTTCGAGCAGGGCTTCGGTGTACTCGCCGAACAACTCCGTCTCCGCTGCCTTCAGCGGCAGCTCGTGGATCGCCGTGCGCAGGTGGTTGAGCGCGACGTAGACGTTGTCGGGATCAACCACGGCGTTCTCCGGGCTTTGCTCGAACAGGTAGAGCGGGTTGTGCATCAAGTACTGGTCCACCGGCGCGTTCTGAGCGATCAGGAACACGACCGATTCGTCGCGGCCCCGCCCCGCCCTGCCGGCCTGCTGCCAGGTGCTGGCGATGGTCCCGGGGTAGCCGACCACGATGGAAGCGTCCAGGCTGCCTATGTCTATGCCCAGCTCCAGCGCGTTGGTGCTGGCCACGCCGAGCAGTTCCCTGGTCGGCAGCTTGCGCTCGACTTCGCGGCGCTCCTCCGGCAGGTATCCGCCGCGATATGCCTGGACGGCCTCCGCCAGGCGGGGGCTGACCTCCGAGAGCCGCTCGCGGCAGTAGCGCAGCAGGCGCTCTGCACCGCTGCGCGTGCGGCTGAAGGCGATGACCTGGATCTCCTCCTTGACCAGTTCGGCCATCAAGGCAACCGCCTCGGAGAGGGGACTCCTGCGACCGGCGAACTCGCCCAGCCGCGGCGGATTCCACAGCACAAACAGCTTGCGCCCTGCCGGGGAACCGTCGCGGTCAATCAGCTTCATGGGCCGTCCGGTCAGGTGGGCGGCGTGCTCGGCCGGATTCGCGATGGTGGCCGAGGAGCAGACGAAGCGCGGTTCGGCACCGTAGTGGTCCGTGATGCGCAGCAGCCGACGCACCGTGTCGGCAACGTTCGAGCCGAACAGGCCGCGGTAGGTGTGCACTTCGTCCAGGACCACATAGCGCAGGTGGGCGAAGAACCGGCTCCAGCGCCCGTGGTTGGGCAGAATGCCCTGATGCAGCATGTCCGGGTTCGTGAGTATCAACGACGCGCTGTCGCGCAGCTTGCGGCGCAGCTCCGGGGGCGTATCCCCGTCGTAGGTGCCCGCAATGGCCGTGATGTCAGGACACTTGTCTTTGAGCCCCTCCAGCATGCGCAACTGGTCCTGTGCGAGCGCCTTGGTGGGGTAGACGAAGAGGGCCGTAGATCGTTCCTGTTCCAGCAGGCTCTGGAAGACGGGCAGGAAGTAGCACAGCGTCTTGCCGCTGGCCGTCGAGGTGACCACCACGTAATCCCGACCGGCGGCGGCAGCGTTCAGCGCCTCTGCCTGATGCACGAACAGCCGCTCTATGCCCGCCCGGCGGAGCATCTGGCGCAGGGGCGGCGGCAACGGCTGGTCCGGCTCGGCATAGGCGGCTTCCCGGGGAGGCAGCTCGCGCACCTCGACGATCTGCCCACGGTACCAGGACGCGCCCTTGATGCGCCGGAGGAACCCCTCAGCATCCATCGGCCTCAACCGTCCTCTCGCACCTGGAGTCGCGCGGCGTACTCTCTGACGGCATCTTCCTGCGATCCGGTTTCGATGGAACCGGGGCGCAGGCGGCGGACGTACTTGATGGCCGCGTCCGGCTCCATTCCACGCCAGACCATGTAACATGCGGCCATGGTGCCGGTGCGGCCCCGCCCGGCCAGGCAGTGCACGGCCACCGCGCGGGAAGCGTCAATGTGGCGGTCGCAGAACGCAACGAACCTGTCCACCTGGTCCTGGGTCGGCGGCCGGAACTCGCCCACAGTGAGCTGGAGATAATCCAGTCCTTCGCGACGGATCTCCTGCTCCGGCAGTCGGTGGCTGGTCAGGTTCACTATCGCTCCCACGCCCAGGTTGCTCAGCTCGCGCCAGTCCTCCGGCGCGCCGCCCGGCAGTGCCATTCCGGCCAGCTCGCCCTCGATGATCCAGCTAAAGCCGCGCAGCGCCATACTACTCCTCCTCGGCCTCATACAGCTCAACCATCATCGCCCGCAGCAGGTCCAGCGGCAGGCCCATGACAGTCGTGGGATCGCCCTGGAGGCGGACCACGTTCGGGTCGCCCGGCTCCAGGGCATAGGCACCGGCCTTCTCGAGGGCGCCGGGGCGCGATGCCAACGCCTCGATCTCGGGCTCGTCCATCTGCCGCATCTCCACGCGGGCCGTATTGACCCGGCATAGCTCGCGGCCCGCCGGGCCTCGGAGGCAGACCGCAGTGATGACCTCGTGCGGCCGGGCCGTCAGACGCCGCAGGATGCGCACGGCATCCTGCCGGCCGGCGGGCTTGCCGAGGGTCTCACCGGCGCAGACCGTCAGCGTATCGGCAGCGATGATGAGGGCGCCCGGCCGGCGCTTCGCCACCTCGCGCGCCTTCGCCACTGCTCGGCGGCGCGCCAGTTCCGACGGGCTGCCGGCCGCCAGGGCTGATTCGTCCACACGCGGAGCATCCACCTCGAAGCACCGAACCAGCCGCAGCAGCAGGCGTTTGCGCGTCGGGGACCGACTGGCCAGCACAATCGGGACGGAAGCGTCCATCAAGTGGCGTCGCTCCCGGATGCCTGCTCGTCGCTTCCTTGTTCCGGGACTTCGGCGGGTTCGGTCTCCTGGGCTTCGGGCTCCGGCTCCGGCGGCTCCTCGCGCGCGGCAGATTCAGAAGGTTCCTCCGGCCCCCAAAGGCCGGAAGCCATCTCTTGCTCGATCTGGCGGATGCGGCCCCTGTATGCCTGGAGCCACATGCAGTCAGCCGGAGCGCACTGCATGGCCCGCCGGTATGCCTTCAGGGCCAGCTTGGGCCGCCCCGCCTGTTCGTAGAAGGCCGCCAGGTCGCCCCACACGATCATGGGCACCACGTTGAGCCGTCGGGCGTTCTCCACCACGTGCCAGTTGCCGCCGTCAGTGACGCGCGGCTGATGGCGCACGTAAGCCTTCCCCTCCACCACCAGCAGGCGCCGCACCTGGGGAACGGCCGAGGTGCGGTAGACGGTCAGTTCGGTGGTCCTCTCCTCCAGGTCCACGTCCGGCTGGCAGGTCATGAGGTACTGCCAGTAGCGAGCCATCAAGGGCAGGTTGCCCTGCTGGCGGGCCGCCTCGCCGAGCACCCACAACGCGTCGTCGGACCATGCACAAAGCGGGTGCTCCTTGGCGAGGGATTCCAGCAACCTGACCCGCTGAAGCGGTCCGGTGTCCGCAGCGAACGCCCTCTCGAACAGGGCTTCCGGCTGCTCACTTTCGCTCGATGTCTCCGTCGAACCCGTGGCTGCGCCCAGCGAGAAGATAAGACTCGCAGCCAGCAGAACGCGTACAGCGCGCATTCCGTAGCCTCGCGTTCGCAGCATCTGTCACCGCCACCACTTACCGCCAATGATAGTCAGTTCCCCCTCCAGCGTCAAACGGTGCGTCGGCCTCGCCCTGCTTGACCCGTCTGACGCGGCCAGATATGATGCCCTGCAACTCATGATGCACACTGCACCAGCGAAGGCGACGCTCGTCTGCCTGCTGGCCGGAGCCCTGTTCTGGGCCGGTTGCGCCGCCGTGCCGCTGCAGCCGGCCGAGCAGCCGCCGGAGTGGCAGCAGCGGCTGGAGCGCGTGCAACGCCAGGGCGAGCGCCTGGCAGGGCACGGCAGCGCAGCCCCGGACAGACCCGACGCCGCTGCCCGGGCTTCTGCGGCCGCCCGTCGCGAACTCGCCGAGGCCGTGCGCAGCTACGTGGAGCAGGTGTTGGCCGAGTTCTTCTCCGAACGGCTGGACCACCCCGTACGGGAGAATCCCCTCAGACGGCAGGTGCTCGCCGACGTCGCCACGGGCGTCGCGGCAACCGTGCTGCGCGAGACGCCCGAAGCCGAAACCTGGCACGCAGAGGACGGCGACGTCCACGCCATCGCCAGCGTCCCCACGGAGCAAGTCCACCAGCACGCCCAGACGCGGCTCGCCGCGCTTCTGGCCTCCCAGAACCCGTTCCCCGGCAGCGCAGAGCAGATAAGCTCCGAGGCAGCGGCGTATCTGCGCACCGTCTCGCGCCGCCAGCGCCTGAACGCAGTGCTCTCCGCGCCGCCCCCGGAGGGCACGGCGCCGCCCAGGTGGTTGCAGCGTCCCCGGCATCCGGAGTACCCCGCCGAGCGGTTCCTGTTGGCTGTCGGCATGGGACCCGATGCAGAAGCGGCCGGCGAAGACGCCAGGAAGCAGTTGCTGACGCGCATGAACGGAGAGCTGGCGGAGCTGCGGGAGGAGCTGCAGGCGTCGCCAGATGCAGATGCTCTGACTCAGAACGCCCGGTTCGTCGGCAGCGGGGAACTCCAGTTCTCTGCCTCTGAACTGGCCGCTCTGCGTCGGGTGGACCACTGGCGGGATCCTGTGACGGGAACCGTGTACGTTCTTTCGGCTTTGAACCGCGAAACTGCCGTTCTTGTGCTGGAGGAGCAGTTGGGAAGGACTGCCGAGCGGGCTGCACAGCTTCTGGCAGCCGCTCGGAATCAGGCGCGGGCGGGCAACCTGTGGCAGGCTTTGACGGACGACCTCGCCGCGCTGCAGACCGCGCGCGAGGCCGTGTCGTTGCAGATGAAGGGGCTGTTGATGGCACCTGCCGGCCGCACAGCCGTCTTCCGCCGGGCCCTGGCGGAGCCATTGCTCCAGGACGCGCACCTTTCCCTGGAGGACGTTCTGAGCGAAATCAGCGTGACGGCGGTCTCAGGTGACGGCCAGTGGCTCGCGCCGGGTCGGCCGCCAACGCAGCCCTTCGTCGCCCTGGTGACCGGCGGAGGGCGGGCCGCCCCCCTGCCGGGGGTGCCCATGCGGCTGCGGCTGAAGGGCACTAACGTTGAGCTGGGCCAGGCAACTACCGATACGGAGGGCCTGGCCACCTGGAGCCTTACGGGGGCACCGACGGAGGCGGGCTCTGACGGAGTGCTGCTGGCAGAACTGGATCTGGCCGCGCTGTCGCCGCAGGCCGACCTGTCCCGCCTCCCCGTGCCCTCGGCTGCGTTCGAGTTTATGCTCCGGTCCGGCGCCGACACGTCGTTCGTGATCATGGCGCGAGGTGAGCCCTCCGGCGAGTTCGAATCCGCCCTGGCGGAGGTCCTGCGCCAATACGGCCTGCGCCCGGTGGAGCCGGACCTTCTGCTGCGCCACCTGAAGGCGCTGGATCCGACCTCGGAGCCCTCGGACGCGGAAGTTCTGGACGCCTTCGCCGAACTGCGCGACGCGTTGGGCGAAGGTCGGTTCCTGCTGATCGTCTGGGGCCGGGCCGAAAGCGAGGCCGGCGACGTGGTGCAGACCGAACAGGGCGAGCTGTCCATGGCGCGCTGCCCGTTCGAGTTCCGCCTTCTCGACCCGGCTCTGCCAGGCAAGGACAAGCGGCTGGCAACCCTCAGCGGCGCGGGCCAGGGCGCTTCGCTGGCCGGTTCCGGTGAGGCCCGGAGCCGCGCGACGGCGGATGCGCTGGCCGAGGTACGCGAGCATATGCGGCGCTGCCTGCGTGAGCGGTTCGGTGCTGCCGGCGCGCAGTGATCCGGCCTGCCTTGCTCTTGATTTAGCGAACGCAATCTCTTAGTATCACCCAGTGTGTGAGCCGCGCTGGGGGCAGCCACCTCGCCAGTGGAGCTTCCGGCGCGGCGGTGCGAGAGATGCTGACGAATTGACGAAGGAGAACGGAGATTCCGGACTACCGGGTGAACGAGCAGATCCGGGCCGAGACGGTGAGGCTGATCGGCCCGCAAGGCGACCAGTTGGGTATCGTATCGCGCAAGGACGCGCTGAACGAAGCCACCGAGCGCGAGTTGGACCTTGTCGAGGTGGCCCCCAGCGCCGACCCGCCGGTCTGCAAGCTGCTGGACTACGGCAAGTTCAAATACCGGCAGAAGAAGAAGCGCCAGGGCCAGAAGCACCACCGTGCAAGGCGCAAGGAGATCCGCATCGGCCTGACAAGCCAGGAACATGACCTGGGCTTCAAGGCAGACCGCGTGCGAGAGTTCCTCGAGGAACACGACAAGGTCATGATCTCCATGCAGCTCAAAGGGCGTGAGAAGGCGCACGGCCAGCTCGCCATGGAGACGATGCAGGAGTTCGCGAGCCGCTTTGACGACATTGCGCAGGTCGAGAAGGGCCCCGAGCGCTCCAGCGTCGGCCGGGTGACGATGCTTCTGAAACCTAAGTAATCGGCCGACGAACTCGCAGCCTGTCTTCTCCGCAACGGGAGCTTCCGTTGCGTTTCCGACGTACGCAAACGGAGACCACCATGTCCGCCAAGACCCACAAAGGCATCCAGAAGCGCATGAAGAGGACGGCCTCCGGCAAAGTGCTGCGCGGCCGGAACTACAGCCGACACCTGCGCAGCCACAAGTCCGCCAAGAGGAAGCGCGAACTGCGCAAATGGAAGGAACTCGCCGATGGCGACCGCCGGTGTCTCGAGCGTCAATACGGCAAGATCTGCCCGCGCTGAGGACCGCCCTCCCCTACTCCTAACTGAGCCCAGACGATGAGAACGAAGACAAGCCACCTACGCAGGAAGCGTCACAAGCAGGTGCTCAAGCAGGCACGCGGCTACCGCGGGGCGCGCCACCGGACCTACCACGCCGCCAGAGAGACGCTTCGCCGGGCAATGTGGTACTCGCGCCTGGGCCGCCGACAGAAGAAGCGCGATTTCCGACAGCTTTGGATAACACGCATCAACGCCGCCGCCCGCATGAGAGGCATGAGCTACAGCAAGCTGATCGGCGGGCTGAACAAGGCGGACGTGGAGCTGAACCGGAAGGTGCTGGCCAACCTGGCTTTGACCGATGAGGCGGCCTTCGACCAGTTGGTCGCCACGGCGCGCGAGGCCCTCTGAACGGCCGCCCGGCCCGCTGCAACCCGACGAGACGCCATCGCCAGTGAACAACTCCCACCAGGAAATGCTGGAAGAGGCCCGCCGGTCTCTGTCTGAGGCGGCTACCCGCGAGGATGTCGAGCGGGTCCGCGTGCGCCTGTTGGGCCGCAAGGGCGCGCTGGCGGAGTTATTCTCGCAGATACCCGAGCTGCCTCCCGAGGAGCGGCCGGAAGCCGGCAAAGCGGCCAACGTCCTGAAGCAGCAAATCACCGACATGGTCGAGGATGCGCTGGAACGGGTCGCGGAGGCCGAAGTCGAGGAAGGCCCGCTTCCGGATCCCACACTGCCGCCCCTGCGTCCGCCGCACGGTCACATCCATCCCATCACGCGGACCATCGAGGAGATGACGGACATATTCCGCGTGATGGGCTTCGAGGTGGTGGAGAGCCCGGAGGTGGAAACGGAGTGGTATAACTTCGAGGCGCTCAACATCCCGCCCGACCATCCGGCGCGGGACAATTGGGACACCTTCTACGTGACCGACCAGGTGCTGCTGCGTCCCCACACGTCCCCCGGTCAGATCAGGGTGATGGAGCAGACCGAGCCGCCGATCCGGCTGGTCGTGCCCGGGCGTTGTTTCCGGCGGGACACAGAGGACGCGACCCATTTCTCGACCTTCCATCAGCTCGAGGGTTTGATGGTCGGCGAGGGCGTCAGCTTCGGCGACCTGAAGGCGGTGCTGCACATCTTCGCCAGGTTGTTCTTCCGTCGGGACGTTGAGGTCAGGTTCCGGCCAAGCTTCTTCCCGTTCACCGAGCCCAGTGCAGAGGTGGACTGCACGTGCGTGATGTGCGGCGGGGAGGGATGCCGCACCTGCTCTTACTCCGGCTGGCTGGAAATCCTCGGGGCCGGCATGGTTGACCCCGAGGTCTTCAAGGCCGTCGGCTACGACCCGGAGCGCTACACCGGGTTCGCGTTCGGCTTCGGCGTCGAGCGACCGGCCATGCTCAAGTACAACATCCAGGACGGCCGCCAGTTCTACCTGAACGACGTTCGGTTCCTCGAGCAGTTCTGAGCCCCCGGCTATGCTGACAAGCTACAACTGGCTCAAAGACTACTGTGCGTTCGATTTGCGCGCGCACGAGCTGGCGGAACGTCTCAGCCACGCGGGCCTGAACGTCGAAACCTACGAGCCGCACGGGGACGACTGGACGCTGGACGTAGAGGTGACCTCGAACCGCCCGGATTGCCTCTGCCACCTGGGCCTCGCTCGGGAAGCCGCCGCCCTGACGGGCAGCGTTGCCGTCCGCCCCGAGTTTGAGTACCCCGTCGCCGACCTGGAGGAGTTCGGGGAGGTCTCTTCGGTCGAGGTAACCTGCCCCGACCTGTGCCCTCATTACACGGCTCGTCTGATCCGCGGCGTGACGGTCGGCCCCTCTCCGGAGTGGCTGCAGCAGCGTCTGGCCGTCTGCGGTGTCCGCCCGGTCAACAACGTGGTGGACATCACCAACTACGTCATGCTCGAATGCGGCCAGCCG
This sequence comes from Candidatus Brocadiia bacterium, assembly GCA_046483865.1. Lineage (GTDB taxonomy): Bacteria > Planctomycetota > Brocadiia > SM23-32 > SM23-32 > JAWOCH01. The sequence goes on from JAWOCH010000178.1 coordinate 12,078, forward strand.
CTGCACGCTTTCGATTTCAAGCTGCTCCACGGCGGCCGGATCATCGTTCGGCAGGCCAGGCCCGGCGAGATCATCACCACGATTGACGGCACCGAGGCCGAACTCAGCGGCGAGGAGTGCGTCATCGCCGATGCCGACCATCCGGTGGCCGTCGGCGGCGTGATGGGTGGGCTGGAATCCGAGATCAACGATGCGACCACGGAAGTCCTGCTGGAGGCGGCCCGCTTCGCCCCGGTCAGCATCCGACGCACCAGCCGGCGCCATGGCATCGCCAGCGAATCGTCCTACCGCTATGAACGCGGCGTTGACCCGGAGATCACGGACTGGGCCTCCCGACGCGCCTGCGCAATGATCGCGGATCTGGCGGGCGGGCAGATACTGCCCGGCGTGGGCGCCGTGCGCACCGACGAAACGGTCACCCCGGAGGTCACACTGCGCCTGCCCCGGCTGGCGATGCTGCTGGGGCTCCAGGTGCCGCGCGAGGCCGTGCGGAGCATCTTCGACGGCCTGGGCCTCGAGACGCTGAAAGAGGATGCCGATTCTGTGACCGTGCGCGTCCCGAGCTGGCGCGGCGACCTGCGACGGGAAGTGGACCTGATAGAGGAGGTCGCCCGCATCCATGGCTACGACCGCATCCGCGAAACCACCGACATGCCCATCCGGGCCGTGGGGCTGTCGGACGCCGAGCTGGTCCGCCGTCGGGCGCGACGCCTGATCGCCGGCGCGGGGTTCACAGAGGTGGTCACACGCAGCCTGATGAAACCGGACGAACTCCAGCTAAGCCAGCCCTGGACCGACGCCGACCCAATCGCCGTGCGCAATCCCACCACAGCCGAGCGCACACACCTGCGGCTCACCTGCATGGCGAACTTGCTGCGCGCCAGGCAATTCAACCAGGCTCAGGGAGCGGACAGGGCCGACCTGTTCGAGATGAGTCGCGTCTATCTGCCCCGCCAGGGGGAGCAGCTTCCGGAGGAGAAGCTTTGCCTTACGCTGCTGAGCGATCGCGACGACGGTCTGCGCGTGCTGAAGGGCGTGCTGGCCAACCTGTGCGATGAGCTGGGCATCGAGGCCGACGTTGACGAGGCCCCGGAATGCGCCGGACCGTTCCGGCCCGAGCAGGCGCTCGTCCTGCGCCTGGACGGCGAACTGCTGGGGGTGGCGGGAATGCTCGGTGACCGGTTCGTCGAAGAGCTGGACCTGCGTACCCGTCCCGCCCTGATGGAGCTGGACTTCGACCTTCTGACCCGCCACGCGCATCTCATTCGCCCTGCCCGTCCCGTCCCGAGCTATCCGGCCGCGACCCGCGACCTGGCGGTAGTGGTCAAGGAAGACGTGCTGTGGGCGGACATCGAGCAGTGCGTCCTGACCAACGCGCCCGAGACGCTCGAATCGGTGGAGATGTTCGATGTCTACCGGGGCGAGGGAGTGCCCGATGGCTCGAAGAGCGTGGCCTTCTCGATGACATTCCGCCGCCGGGACGGCACCATCACTTCCGAAGAGGCGGAGCAGGGGCGGCAGGCCATCCTGTCGGGCCTGGAGCAGGAGCTGGGGGCGCGGCTGCGCTGAAGGAGCCCCCCGAAGCCCAGGGTCATTCAATTCTCTGACTGAACCGACGTGAACTGCCGAGTTGCTTCCCGAGAAGGGACCTGGCCTATGTGGCACGGCCGCCCTCGGCCGTGATCCGTCTTCTGCCCCCAGCCGAGGGCGGCTGGGCTACACACTGTGCGGGTTCTGGGCCGGGGGAACGTGCGCTGCTGACG
>JAWOCH010000192.1:0-4853 GCA_046483865.1 Candidatus Brocadiia bacterium
GTCATGGTGTCGCTGAGCGTCTCCGTCTCTTCGCTGGGCCAGTTCATCGGTCCGTCCGAGCCCGCCTCGCGGACGCTGTGCCACTCGCGCCGCACGAGGGCCACGTGCATGGACTCATCCGCCAGCGGCCGCCCGTCGGGGTCCACGGCGATCAGGTCCACGGCCAGCTCGTCCGTCTCGCGCATGTCGAGGTACCCGGTGGAGGGCTTCACCCCGATGTAGAAGGTGCCGGGGTGGACGGTGACGCTCGTGCGGCCGGCGATCTGCTGCTGCGCGCGGTCGGTCACGCGCCCGAGCCATTCCAGCTGCGTGACGCGCCCGTGCGGGTTGCCGGGGATGGGCTCCCGCAGCGACACGCGGCTGTCGGCATCGAGCGTGGTATCGGCGGTCGCAAGTGTGCTGAACACGCGGCCGCTGGTAGTGGCAAAGGCGTAGTCGTCGTAGTCCGGCGGCCGGTAGCGGCCCGGCGTCTGTCGAAGGCGCAGGGAGGCGTCGGCTCCGGACAGCCCCGCCCCGAAGAGGTAGCGCGCCATGACGCTGCCCTCGAAGAAGTCGCCGGCCACGTACGACGGCGCGGCAGCGGTGGCCTCCACCGTAAACGCGGCCCGGCGGAAGGCGTCCACGCGGAACGAGCCCGTGGTGATGCCCTCCCGGTTCCAACTGCGGTCGGCTGTGAGCGTAGTGTCGGAGGCGAGCCCTACGCGCATCTCGTAGGTACCCTGTGCAGCCGCGCGCGGCGCGCGCCAGGTGGTGTCGAAGCTGCCCAGGGCGGAGGCCTGCAGGCGTTCGTCCAGCACGACCTCACCGCGCGGGTCGTGTACGACGAAACGCAGGGAGTCCTCCACCGCTTCCCAGTCGAGATCCGTGCGGCTCCGCAGGATGCCCTTAATGTGGACGGTTTCGCCGCCGCGGTAGAGGCCGCGATCGGTGAAGAGCGTGCCGGTGCGGGTGATGGGCTCGGGCCGGTAGTTCGTGCGGATGCCGAAGCGCCAGAGGCTAATGCCACGGTCGTAGCGGCTGCTGGTGAAGGCCAGGTCGCCCTCGTGCGTGGCGATGACGATAAGTGTCGGGCGGCTGTCGTCGTCCGTGTCCACCAGCTCCGTCCAACCCGGGACCGGCGCCGTCCCATCAGCGCCGGTGGTGCCTTCCCACAGCACGGTGTTGTCCGCGTCGCGCACCTCCACGGTGGCCTCCGCGACCGGGGCGGCATCGCCCAGCGTGGAGACGAGCACGAGGCTCTGGTGCGGGCTAAACTTGGCGGTGAGGCCCAGGTCGGTGTACTGCGCCAGCCCATGGCGCGTGCGCGCCTCCCCGTCGGCCCGGTCGTAGGCCAGCTGCCAGCCCACGACGCCATAGCCGTCGGTCAGCAGGGAGTCCAGCAGCAGATGCCGCACCGCGCGGCTGTTGGGCGAGGGCTCCAGCTCCCAGACGCGCCGGGGCGCCACCCGGGGCCGGGCGTCGTCGTCCGCGCGGTGGCGGTTGTCGTAGCTGTAGAGGGCCGGGACGATGGTGTCGCGGGTGAAGCGCTCCGCGCCGATGCGTACCTCGGGTACGTTGACGTAGCGCAGGGGCAGCGCGCGTAGCTCGCTGGCCTCCACCACCAGCGCCCCGGTGGGCACGGAAAGTGACGGCTGGAGGGGGCCGGTGGTGAAGGTGGTTTCCACGTCCGAGAGCGTCTGCCCAAAGGTATCCGTCAGCCCGTCGATGCGGAGCGTGTGCTCGGTCTCGGCGAGGAGCGGGAACGTGAGGGTATGCGTGGTGCTGGTGTGGCTGTCGCGCGCCTCAATACCGGGTGGCCAGTGGATCTCGGGGTCCATGGCGAGGGCCTCGCGCAGGTCGCGAACGCGCACGGGGGTGGAGAAGGTAAGCTGCAGGCCCTCGTCCGGGGCAAAAAGCCCGTCATCGTCCGGATAGCGCCATGCGGGCTGATCGAGCGGCTCCATGCGCAGGGGCGGATAGGTGTGGAAGCGGACCGTGGTGGTGTCGGCGAGGCCCAGCGGACCGGCGGTAGTCGGCAGTCCTGCGGCCAGCGTCACGGTAAAGGTGCTGTCCTGGGGCAGCGTCTCGGCGAACGGCAGGACGAGGGTGCTGTCGCCATCGTTGGTGGGCGCGTCCACGGGCAGCGTGCCGGCGTCGAGGTACGGCGCGGCGGCGTCCGCGTCCACCGACAGGTTAAACTCCAGCCGCAGCGCCCCTTCCAGCGGGGCAAACCGCGCGCCATCGGACGGCTCCGCGCGGGTGAGGCGGGGGCGGACGGTCTCGAACGTCCACGAATAGCCGTCCTCCATCGTCGCGCCATCGGTAGACGCCAGGTAGGGATGGAGCGTTACCGTAAACGCGGTAGCCGGCGGCACGTCCTCCGATGGGCGGAAGACGAGCGTCTGCGTCCCCTCCCACTGCAGCGCACCCGGGAGGGATGGCTCGACGGTCAGCACCGAGTCGGGCGGGGTGGGCGCTTCGCCGAGCGGCACCATCGGCCGGCTGAAGGTGGCCGTGATGGCCGGGCGCGCCCCGTACGTGGTGCGGGACCCGCGCGGGCTTACGCTGAGCAGGCGCAGCGGGCCATCCAGCGTGGGCGTGTAGCTGCCGTCCGGCGCTCGCTGGGTCAGCGGCACGGACTCCACGCCGTCGTCCATGGTGGTCGGGCCGGTGCCGCAGGCGGTGAGCAGGAGCGCCAGCAGCAGCGGCAACACGATGTTCGGTGCAGACAGAGAGGCGATCCGGGACATGGGAGATCCCTCGATCCGGTCGAGGGCAGGCTCTTCCTCACGTTTGTTCGTCAGGACGACAGGCGGAGGCCATGTGGTGCGGGATCCACCATCTGTAGGGTGGACCCACCGCTTACCGTCAACACCACATTGGAAATCAAACACACGCATAGAAAAGAAACGGCTGGAGGGAAGGGTCAGCGGGTGGATGGGCGATCCTCAAGCGCAAGCACGCGGATGACGCGGGGCGCGCTCGTGTGGCGGTGGCCGTCCGGATCGCGGGCCGAGAGGGTGATCTCGTGGCGCCCCACTTCCAGGGGCCACGGGCCGGCGATGGGCTCCCCATTGACGATCCAGGAGCGCGCGCTCCACCCCTCCGGCGCGTGGCCTTCGAAGTGGAGGCGTTGATACGCCGGGCGGAGGGTCGGGTCGAGGATATACTGCGCGCCGGGTGCCGGATGCGTGATCACCAGTGGGCCCTCCTCCGTGGGAGCGTTCGCCTGCACCATGCGGCCGGCCGGGGCCGTAGCGGCGTGCGGGGGCGGCAGCAGCAGTCCCTCGCGGCGCATCCAGCCGTGGAATTCAGGTGGATGCACGGTGTAGCGCCGGTTTTCGACGAAGGCGGCGGGGGTGGCCGGCGTGGCGCGGGTTCCACGCCGCGTATCCACCGCAATCTGTTGATGCACGGTGCACGTATCGGTGGGGGCGGTGCCCTGCTGAAATACCTCCGCACGGGAGGCGCGGCAGAAGGCCCCCGGGCGCAGTCCGCTCTCCGTACACACCTCCGCAGTGGTGAGGCTGCCGGCGTCCGGGAACGCACCTCCTGCGCCCACGAGGCGGATCACGTCGTGAAAGATGGGTCCGGCGCCCGTCACCCCGCTCACCTCCTGCATGGCCTGCCCGTCGAAGTTGCCTACCCAGACGGCCACCGTGTGCGTGGGGGTGTAGCCGACGGTCCAGTTGTCGCGGTAATCCTGCGACGTGCCGGTTTTGACGGCCAGCGGGAAGGGCGCACGCAGCATCGCGCCGCCGCCAAACCCGGGGGCGCGGGCATCCTCATCCGAGAGGATGTCGGTGAGTTGGGCAATGGTAGGCGGCGTGAGGCCCATCGGCTGCGCTGCAGGAGGCGGCAGGTGCACGGTATCGCCCCTCGCCGTGCGCTTCCAGCTCCAGGGGTGCGCGGTCGGCCGCGCGCCGCCCCGGGCGAGTCCGGCGTACGCCTCTGCCAGCTCCAGCAGCGTCACCTCGCCGTTGCCCAGCACGAGGCCTACCCCGTAGACCGACGGTGCCCGATCCAGCGAGGCAAAGCCCGCGTCCCGCAGGGTACGCAGCATCGCCGCCGCGCCCATCTCGCGGGCGAGGTAGACGGCCGGCACGTTGTAGCTGGAGGCCAGCGCCTCGCGCACCGACACGGGGCCACGGAACTGGCGGTCGTAGTTGGTCGGGGTGAAGGCGCCACCGGCCGACGGTACCGCCAGCGGCACATCCGGCAGGATGGAGGCTGGCGTGTAGCGGCCGCTCTGCAGCGCGGCGCCGTAGACGAACGGCTTGAGCGCGCTGCCGGGCTGGCGGAGCATCCGCACGCCATCGTTTTGCCCGGCACGGGCTGGATTCCAGAAGTTCTCTGAGCCCACATACGCCCGAATCGCGCCCGTGGCGTTCTCCAGCACGACCACCGCGGCGTTCGTTACCCGTTGCGTGCGAAGCGGCTGGAGCCGGGTCGTGACGCGGCGCTCAATCTCGGCCTGGAGCCGGGCATCCAGCGTCGTGCGCCACTCGCGGGCCTGCCCCGGGGCCTCCGTTTGCAGCAGCGCGGTGGTAAAATGTGGCGCGCGAAAGGCCTGCCGGGGCGGCCGGAGCGCGAGGGGCAGCGCCGCCCAGCGCGCGCTATCCGCCGGGGTGAGGGCGCCGGATGCGACGAGGGCGCCCAGGACCTGCTGCTGCCGCGCGATGGCGCGGTCGGGGTGGCGGTACGGGTTGAGCCGGCTCGGGCTCTGCGGCAGGCCCACCAGGAACGTGCTCTGCTGCGGCGTGAGGTCGCGCGCCGCGGTGCCGAAGTAGAGCTGTGCCGCCGCTTCGATGCCATGTGCTTGGTTGCCAAACGAGACGCGGTTAAGCCAGGCGGTCAGGATACGTGCTTTCGAC